>NZ_JAAHHU010000049.1:0-42820 GCF_010672095.1 Moorena sp. SIO3I6
AGCGACTGGTTATCAAGGCAATCATTAACACCAGATAAACCTTGTCTGCTAGCTGAGAGAAGACTTGACCACTCCATAGGGCTAAGAAGTTGGAATTTTTTAGAACTGGTATAAATCCTTTATCCGGCGATGAATCCAGTTCCTGATCGCTTAGCTCATCACTGCTCGATGAGGGTTTTGCCACCAAATCAGACTTGGTGAAATCAGACGTGGGGTCTGGGGAGTGTTTTTGGTTTTTTCCAGTCTCCGATGATTGCATTCTGGCTTTTCTTGGATAGGCTTTTTTTTTACCAATAACAACTTTTGTCCATCGTCATACTGTTACTATGAATGGATTATTAAATCGGTAATTGGTAATTATTAACTGGTAATTGGTAATTGATAATTTAAGACCTTACTATTGCTGCTGTTCAACACCACAATTAGATTTTAATTATCCATTAACTATTATTTATTACCCATTATATATCACCTATTACCTATTAACTATTACCTATTAACTATTAACAGACACTCATTATTAGTATTAATTAACAGACGACAACGCATCCACTAAAGCCGCTGAGCGAATTGAGCGACCAAAGTGATACTGAGCGTAGTCTCTTAAAATTCGCTCCAACTTCACCCATAGTGAATCTACAGACTCAGCCGCCTTCCACCCTCCCAATTGGTCTTTTAATAGTGTAGTCAGCTGAGGTAATTCAGCAGCTGCCAGTTGTTGAAGCAGGGTTAACTCCAGAGCATTCAGCTGATGATTTACTCGTGGAGGAGGGGGTAGAATGACATCAGTATCAGGGTTGCCAGTGGTTTGAGTCAAGCTGTTTGCTTTATTCGGAATAGTTCGATTAGGTAAATGCTTCCTATTGGACTCATGACTGACTAAACTAATGGTGCCACCTGCTTCTACGCTAAAACCAACCCGCCAATTCGGATCAGTTAAATCTGGCCTTAAACTGTGTTGTGTGATACAACACAGTTGCACTTGAGGTGCTATACCGGCCAGGGCAAGCAGGTGAAAGACGCCGTGGGACAAATGAGCTAACACTAAAGACAACCCTGAGGGATTAGCCGTAATTTTAGGTAACTGCTCAAGACGCCGTAGATGTTCATTAAGTAGTTCGTAGAGTTCTTCCTGAGGCTGCTCACTCAAAGCATGACAGAGAACTAATTCTGCCAGATACTGGCTAGCTGCCAGTTTACTGAGATCCTGACTCAATCCTGGGTAAGATTCGGTAGTTTCTGCTTGGATAATTTTATCTAGCGATCGCCCTTTTGCCAGCAGTAGTTGATTGACCACAAACAAGCCACTCCTACCACCTAACTTCGATTTCTGCTTCCTTGCCCCTGGTGCCACTACCCGAATCAGACCCAACTCCCTAGTTAAAATTGTCACCAACCTGTCCGCTTCCCCCAGCGGTATACTTTTCAGATTAATTCCAGTGGCTTTGTAGGTTTGACTCATTAGTCATTATTACTTGCTAATTTTTAAGTTTAATTTTTAATTCTTAATTCTTAATTTTTAATTTTTAATTCTTAATTCTTAATTTTTAATTTTTAATTCTTAATTCTTAATTTTTAATTTCCAGGTTATCCCGTTGTCGCAGCAAGTCAGGACCACGGGAGGTGCCTAATCTAGTTGCTCCAGCAATGACTAAATCGAAAGCTTGCTCGATGGTTCGGATACCTCCTGATGCCTTGATTCCAACTTGTCCCTTAGTCACTTTTTTCAACAATCGGACATCATCAACTGTGGCACCACCATTCCAGCCAGTGCTGGTTTTGATAAATTGCGCCCCAGCATCCATACAGATTTCCGCAGCAAGACGTTTTTCCGTATCACTGAGCAGAGTGGTTTCCAGGATGACTTTGACGGTTTTACCCGTTTCTTCACAGATTTGGGCAATTTCTTGGTAAAGTTCCTCTGTTTTGCCCGCTTTCAAGCCACCGAGGTGAATCATTACATCTAGCTCTGTCGCTCCATTTTCCACTGCCTCTTGGGCTTCGTAAAGCTTAGCAGTGGGGGTTGTGGCACCAATAGGAAAACCAATTACAGTACAAACCTTTGGTAATCTACTGTGGAGGAGTTCAGCCGCTTGTTTGACGTAAACTGGCGGGACACACACTGTAGCAAACTTATATTGGTCTGCCTCTTGACACAATTTTTCCACCTGCTCTGGTGTAGCCATGGGAATAAGCAGGGCATGGTCGATTAGGGGAGCAATATCAATGTCTGGATAGTCTATATCCATCGCTAGGCTTTATTTGAGACTCCTATATCATTATTTATCAAAATTTATCAAAAAATTAAGATACTTAAGGAAAAATCAACCGTAAGTATTCAGCGGTCAGCGGTCAGCCGTTGGCCAAGACCACGCTACGCGGCTGATAGCTGATAGCACCATCTGTAACGGATAAGCTGATATCTGAATCCTGAATGCTGATAGCTGAATGCTTACAATCAACCAAAGCACAACTCTAACAGTTAACCGTCAACGGTCAACTGTCCCCAACCTGATTCAACCGTCCCTTCTTGATGCAGCATTGCTGCATGCCTAACAAGGCTGCTGTCACCCCGTCAGATTAAAAACTTATCCGTTGCTTCGATCAAAGCACTGCGAATACCTGGTTCTGCCATGGAATGACCGGCATCAGGTACCACAATCAACTCAGCTTCTGGCCAAGCCCGATGTAATTCCCAAGCTGATACCATCGGACAAACCACATCATAGCGTCCTTGGACAATCACTCCAGGGATAGATTTAATCCGATCTACATTCCTCAGTAACTGGTCTTCTCGTTCAAAAAAGCCTTTATTGACAAAGTAATGACACTCAATTCTGGCAAAGGCATCAGCAAATTCACCCTCACCAAACTTTTGGATTAGGGTTGGGTCTTGGAAGAGTTTACTAGTACTTGCTTCCCAAATTGACCAAGCCCGAGCTGCTGAATTGCGGGTTTGAGGATCCGGACTGGTCAACCGTCGATAGTAAGCAGAAATTAGATCATGGCGTTCTGCTTCTGGAATCGGCTTGATATAGTCTTCCCAAGCATCAGGAAAAATATAGCTTGTTCCCTCCTGATAGAACCAACGAATTTCCTTTTGCCTGAGCATAAAAATGCCGCGCAATATCAGTCCTAGACAGCGTTCAGGATGGGTTTGACTATAGGCTAAAGACAGAGTACTACCCCAACTACCCCCAAAAACTACCCACTGCTCAATACCCAGTTTTACTCGCAGTTTTTCGATATCACTAACTAAATCCCAGGTAGTGTTCTGCTCAAGTTCAGCATGGGGGATACTTTTACCACAACCCCGTTGATCAAACATCACAATTCGCCATTTCTGTGGGTCAAAGTATTGGCGATAAACCGGTTGGCTACCACCTCCTGGTCCTCCGTGTAACACCACTACTGGCTGACCTTGTGGGTTACCCGACTCTTCAAAATAAATGGTGTGTAGGTTAGAAACTGTTAGGGTTTGCTGGTTGTAAGGTTCGATGGGGGGATAGAGTTCTCGCATAGTTGTGCCTTGGGGTTACAGTTACGATTACATAAAGTACATACAAAAGCAATGATCTCCAAACCTCTATGGTGAAAGTAATATGCTATTAATCCGGCTTAGCTGAGTGTTAGCTGTTCACAGTCAACCGTCAACCGTCAACCGTCAACCATCAAATGATCAAAGAGTTTCTCAAGCGGAACAAATCCCTTCATCGCAGGGTTAAGCTCTATAAGCGTAGACAGCGCATTATTCGAGATCAGCCAAGGTGGGATTTGGTCTTGAAAGGGTCTCTAAACCAATGGCAAAATGCCCTAAAGGCTGCCCAAACTGGCACTAAGATTCTGGTAGCTACTAGTGTGGGTGGGGAAATTCATTCCATCACTTTAGAAAGTCTACTAGCAGTAGGGTTAACCCTCAGGGGTGCTCAAGTTCACATTTTGCTCTGTGATGGTATTTTACCAGCTTGTTTTTGGTGTGATGTCAGTTTTTATCCCAAACAGGACTTGTTTGTAAACTATGGTCCTAAACGTGACTTGTGTAACGACTGCTTTCCCCTAGCCGATGGGATCTATAAGCCCCTAGGATTAACTATCCATCGCTACAGTGACTTTCTCACAGATACAGATTACCAACAGGCCAAGGATATAGCTAGCAGTCTCACCATTGCTGAAATTGAAAAGTACACCCTAAATGGGGTAGCTGTGGGGGAACACGCTTTAGCAGGAGCTCTGCGATTTTATGCTCGTGCTTCCCTGGAAGGGGAACCCAATGCTGAGCCGATTCTCAAGCGTTACTTCCAAGCGGCAATCCTGACCACTTGGGCGACCCGTCGGCTGCTGCAAACCGTTAAGGTTGAGTGTGCTGTATTTAACCATGGGATTTATGTTCCTCAGGGGTTGACTGGTGAAGTAGCCCGTCAAGAAGGGGTGCGGGTGGTCAACTGGAATCCTGCTTATCGCAAACAGTGCTTTATCTTTAGTCACCATGAAACCTATCATCACCAGCTGATGTGGGAGCCAGTAAGTAATTGGGAAACTATACCGTGGACTTCCCAGATGGAACAGCAGTTGATGGACTATTTGAAAAGTCGCTGGCAAGGAACTCAGGATTGGATTTGGTTCCATGAAAGTCCTCAATTTGACCTGACCAAAATTACTGATGCGGTAGGAGTAGACTTTTCTCGTCCTTGTATTGGGTTACTGACTAATGTGATGTGGGATGCTCAACTCCATTACCCAGTTAATGCTTTTCCTAATATGCTGGAATGGGTATTGACAACTATTCGGTATTTTGCTAAAAGACCAGAGTTACAGTTGTTAATTCGGATCCACCCAGCAGAAATTCGAGGGACTTTGCGATCGCGTCAACCCTTGTTTGAAGAAATTCGTCAGGTTTTCCCCACTCTCCCTCCAAATGTGTTTGTGATTCCCCCAGAAAGTCCCGTTAGCACCTATGCTGCTATCCTCCAATGTAATGCTGCTCTAATCTACGGCACTAAAATGGGTGTAGAGTTGACTAGCATGGGCATACCTGTAATTGTTGCAGGAGAAGCGTGGATTCGTAATAAAGGCATCACTATGGATGCCAGTTCTGTAGAGGAGTATGTTCAGTATTTAGATCAGTTACCCCTAGGGGATGGCTTACCTGAGGCAATCATAAAACGAGCAAGAAAGTATGCCTATCACTTTTTCTTCCGCCGCATGATTCCTCTAGAGATGACCACCGAAGCTAGTAATCCATCGGAATTTAAACTTCAGGTATCTGATGTCAATGAATTAATTCCTGGTAAAAGTAAAGGATTAGATGTTATCTGTGACGGCATCTTGACCGGAACAGAGTTTATATATACTAATTAGTTAATTACCAAGTACAAATTATAATTCTACTTGGTAATTAACTAATGATTACACTATGATCAAAATTGCTGTTGATGCTACACCAATCCGCCATAGGTTAAGTGGCATTGGGATGTATGCCTTAAATTTAATTCAGGCACTCCATAAGCTACAAGGTCAGGAAGACTTTCAGTTAAGCCTCGCCTATCAACCAAGTGTAAGAAAATGGTTATCTCGTGATTGGTCATTTCTTGAAGTGCTAACTAGGCATTTAGAGATTCAAAATCTAGAGATTAAAACTATACCGTTACCGGTTACCCTCTCTAGTTTACTAGCTACTATACCTAATCCCATCTTACCTTATTGTGAGCAATACTTAGGCAATCCTGATATCGTCCATGGTACTGACCATGTCGTTTATCCCTGTCAAAAAAGCTTGCGGTTGATGACGATTCATGACCTAACCTTTATTAAATATCCTCAGTATGTTAACTCAATTGTTAAAAGCTATACTGCTCGGGTAAAACAATGTTTAAGGTGGACTGATTTAGTAATTACTGTTTCCCAGTCTACTAAACAAGATATCGTCAATTACTTAGGAGTGAATCCTGACAACATCCAAGTTATTCCTCAAGCTAGCCGTTACTCTACTCTAGATTTACCGAATACACTAGATTTACCGAATACCAAGGTGGAGTCTTTGGTGACATCAGTTAATTACGACTTCGCCCAACCCTATATTTTATTTGTGAGTACTCTTGAGCCCAGGAAAAATATTAATACTCTGATTGCAGCATTTAATTATTTAAAACAACGGCATCAAATTGAGCATCAGTTAGTACTGATTGGGCAAAAAGGATGGTCTTATGAATCTATTTTTGCCGATATTGCTAGCTCCCCTTGGAAACACCATATTCATCATCTGGGCTACTTATCGGATCAACTGGTAGCCTGGTTTTACTCAAATGCAGATGTTTTTGTGTATCCTTCCTACTATGAAGGGTTTGGTCTACCTGTCTTAGAAGCGATGACTTTGGGTGCCCCTGTGATTACCTCTAATACTTCATCCCTGCCTGAAGTAGCGGGAGATGCCGCAATTTTAATTGACCCTAATCAGCCTATTGAATTAGCAGATGCTATGGTCAAGGTGATCAGTAATTCTCAATTGCGGGAGGAATTGATTAGAAAGGGTAAGGAAAGAGCAATGCTATTCTCTTGGGAGAGAACGGCAAGGGAAACTCTAGCAGCCTATAAATTTTTGGTAGGAAAGGGAAGAGGCAGAGGAGTACTTTAGGGATCGAGCTTTGTAGATAATTGTAAGAGGATGTTTGAAAAGTGATGAGAGGTCAAATTTTATGCCAAGCGGCGAACCATGATCCGTATCATGGCAAGATTTATGAATGTCTCTGATGTTTCAGGCAACAACTCATAGTCTCTGACCAATCGACGGCATCCCATCAGCCAACCAAAAGTGCGCTCCACTACCCAACGCTTTTTAAGCAGTACGAAGCCAATGGTTATGTTGGGGTCGGAGCACGACTTGTACAATCCAACCCCAGACATCCATGACCCACATGATGAAAGGCTCACAACTATTGCCTCCATCAACCCAAATCAGATACAACCGTGAGACCGCTTTGCCCATCTGTTTGACCTTGTGGAGCACTCGTTTACCCCCAAATCGTTCCGTCGTACTTGCTGCAGTGACCCAAACACGCAGCGATTTTTCCCAAAGTATCCACTGTGATAAACCGCTTACGACCTTTGATTTTCTTGCCTGCATCAAATCCCACAGCTTGAGTGACCATTGCTGCACTCAAGACACTTTGACTATCAACTGCCGCTTCCGATGGACTTGGCTGTCGTTCCTGTTCGATTCTCGTCCACTCTCGCAAACGGTCGTGGATTTGTAACCACGTCCCATCACGCACGCCAGTTGCGGAAATAGGTATACACTGTCTGCCACGGAGGAAAGTCTTTCGGTAAACCTCGCCATCTGACCCCTTCAACTGGACCAATGAAAATTCCGTTGAGCACTTGCCATATATTGACGCGGGCGGTGGCGACCACCAGGTTTGGCTGGAGGATAATGGTCACTAAGGAATTCATACTGGATGCGGTAATGGTCACTAGGCTAAACTTTAGTCATGTGTCTCTCTCGGTGCTTGTATTTTGATAATTTTTACACTCAGAGAGTTTTTTTACTGCCCAACCGACTTTTCAAACATCCTCTGAGACAAGTTTACCAGGAGGCGGCTCTAGACCTTGCGATTGATTATTCAGTGCAGCCTGTTCCAGCGCTGAGTGAGAGTGATTTTCAGTGGGTGCGATCGTTGATGGAATCGTAGGACAGGCTCTCTATATTGCTAATTGCTAGACTCAGTATAAAGCAGTTTTTTGTTGACGCTGTTGACGCTTTGGATAGTCTTTGCCATACCCCTTTACGTTGGATTTTATTTATATTTCTTAATTTCAACCATTGGTAACAATAAAGTATCTTGTATCCTTTTTCGTACTTCAAGACTCACGTAAAAATCGCTGTTCAAGCACTCTAATAAAAACAAATTGGCATTGTAATACTGCTTCAGTACTTTTTCCTGTTGCTTAGTAAACACCCAAGTTTGACCAATAGAATACTGATTCATCACCGCTTTTAATTGGGTAGCCCAAGCACTACCCTGAGTTCTCCACCATTGATTCCATATATCCTTAGTCTCAGTGATATCTGGCATTTGTGCTTTAAGCTGCTGAAGTAATTGTTTTAGTTTAGGTTCAAGGTTAAGATTCAAGGCACGATTTAGGAAAAGAGTAATATCAGTCTCAATGTCAATGTCTGTGGTAAGCAAAACACGGTTGAGAGTGCGGTCAAAGGCACGATTAAGAACATGATTGAGTAGACGGTCAATGTCGAAGTCTTCATTTAATTGAAACTCTTTGCAAAGAAGAAAGCTCAAATCTTGGTCAATGCTAAGTTCATTAGCCAAAAAAAAGGCACGCATAACTACTGGTTTGTATGAACCCTGAATCAAGATAGCTCTACGGTTTACTGATTTGAGGAATTTCTGCAAGTTGTGACTGCGAGCTACAAGCTTATCAACCTGCTGTTTCATCAATTGCAGCAGACTGTCAGCACTTGGCAATATCCCAAGCGCTAACAAAAAGACTTCGCGCCATCGTACCTCAGTTATATGAGTAGCAAGATTTTGCATAGCTTGCTCTAGTACCTCTGGATTAGAAGTAGTGACAATTTTTCTTGCTGTAAAATATTCTTGAAATGTTAGGTGAGAAAAAGAGTAAATACCTCGCGCTCGTTCCACCAGTAACCCATGCTGTGCCTCAATCGATTTTAGCACTGCTTCACTATCTAGCTGTAGTGCCTCTGGATCAGTTTTGGCATCAGGTAAATTACAGATGTAATCGGCAATATACTGCTCAACTTCGGTCTGCCTAAAAAAATAGTTCTTGCGCTCAAATGTAGTAAGGGCAATTTGGCTGAGTAAATCTTCCTTACGTGGAGAGGATAGCTTTTTGTAGACCTGATCTCGCTTAATAAGGCGCTGCCCATCCCATTTTTTCAATAATATTGCTATACCTTCTTTATATAGTTCTGAACGGTTAGAGGGGAATTCAGCTATTTCTTGAAATACTAAACATAACAAAGTCAGTAGCAGAGGATTTGTCGCGAGTTCTGCTATCGGTGGAGCTGATTTGAGCTGTTGCATGAAGATTTGAGATGGATTTGGTTCTCTATCCTGAAACCATTTATGTACGAAGGTTTCAATTTGCTTTTCATCAAAATCAGCAACTTCGACTTCTACGAATTTCTCAAACTTTTCTTCCCTGGCAGCAATTCTACAAGTAATAACGAAGCTATTTGCATAACACCTTTCTGGATACTGATAATGAAATAATTCTACATAATCTTCAGGTGGTGATTTTTTCAGTAAATTTGAAAGTAATTGCATTAACTCAGAAACGCGCTTATCTTGATAATGGTAAAATAATTTCCTTAGATTTTTGCTGAGTTTACAAGTATTTGGAAAAGTATCAAAAATCCATTTAAGATAACTGTCAATAAATATTCGATTAGAATAAAGATTAGATAAGAGCGAATTTTTAAATACAATAGCATCGTATTTTACCTCTTTATTTATGAATTGTTGTAATGATTTATCAAATGAATTTCTCAAGTTTTTGTGTTCTTCATTGGGGTGCTTACCAAGGAAAGATTTGATGTATTTAAGAAGTTTATTTTTTTTGCGGAAATTTTCACTTTCGAGCCATTCTAGATATTCATAACGACGCAAATTCTGGAATTGCTCCAAAAGTGATTTCTTTAATTGAATAAAGTATGTTGTTAAGTTGGTATCTTTAAGTTCATCTATATCTAGGTTTTGGATATGAGTATTTAAGATTTCAAGTGAATAATTATTTTCTTCACTCAAGAAAACTTTTAATAATGACCTAAGTTTATTTAGAGTAGAAGTCCTATCAGCTAAATCATTATTGAAACTATTGAGGCATTTTAAATAAGTATCGCAAAATAACTCTTTGAACTTGTCTAAAAGATTCTTTATCAATTTATCAGAGTCTTCTTTTAAAAAACGAGAATAGGAAAACCGATTTGTAAATTCACTAATTTGTCGGATAACTCTTTCACTATCTTCTTCTTTTACTTCATCTAATCCATCTAGTAAAAATAATAATCTTCCATAAATTAATAGCTGAGAAATTTGTTCATGAGTCACTCCTTGTTCAGCTATAAAGGAAGATATGAATGTCATTATATCTTCCTGACTATAATCTTCTGCAAACTGTTTTAAAGTAATAAAAATAGGCACTCTATTAGCTTGAAAATCACCGTCAATACACTGAATGGCTAAATATTTTAAAAAGGTTGTTTTTCCAGCCCCTGGTTTACCTAAAATCATTAGTTTAGAGTAACGCTTTACAGCTTTGATTCCTGGAACTCGCTTTTCAGTCACTTGTCCTAGCCCATAGCGGTTAAAGTCTTCTGAGTTTGGATCAAATCTTTGCACAAGTTCAGGAAGATCTATCCTCCTACGACCAGTAATTTTCTCCAGAATATTAACGTCAGTGTAAATATCGTTAAGTCCGATAGGTTGGGTCATATCTAACACACGCATCGTGCCACAGCGCTTTTTAATAGTGTCGCGTATTTTCTCGCGTATATCTTGCACCAATACATCAATATCTGTACTTAAGTCCTGCTCCTCAAAACCTTGCTCTTGTAGCTTATTATCTGCTGTTTCAACTAAATCGCTTGGCTCAGCAATATCTTGCCAATTTAACTTTAGGTTGTCACAAATTTTTTTAAAGGAATCATACTCAAGAGGTTGCTTGTTAAAGAACTTTGTAACTGTAGTGCGACCTAAACCTACAGATTTTGCAAAGTTAGCTTTTGAACCATATCCCATTCTTAAGATGGCTTTTTTAGCTTTGCTCACCCCTTGAAGACTGGCTTTGATAGTTAACCTTTCCTTGCTCATATTTTAAAGACACATCTTGATATAAAGTATCAGCAGATGCACCGACTGAAAACTTTGGAACACCCAGCTTAGAGACATCACTGGAAATGCACTAATTCATACATTGCAGACATACTGCCCGTAAAGCGACAAGTCTCATGTCAAAAGCATCGGTTTGAAAGAATGGGCAACCACCCCCCCCTCCAAACACCTTTGGGTGCAAAAGCCCCACCAGTAGGCAGATGTCCAATTGGTGCACGACGTTCAAATATGAGGTCATTGTGATTGACCCATATCTCATTATTTCTTTCCGAGACGTTCAGCCAACCGATGTGAGATACAAAATCTTCCAGATCTACTTGTCCTGTTTTCCAAAGTCGCGTCTGGGCGCTGAATCCAAAACGCCCATTGCTATGTTGCATCCATAGTGTATCTATGGTACGGAGGTCAGTGCAGGAGAACCGCTTCACACTCTCTGGATTAAGCGTTCCCTCCTTTTCACGATTGGCTGCCCATAACAACAGGTGCGTGGTTTCGATATCAGCCTCTTTGAATTTTCCAGAGACTAGCAAATACTGGAGTTTATTGTAATCGGCACCGTAATCTGTCTTTAAAGTGACAGATAAAGGATGACTTGATGGTTCTAAGCCAGTTAAATTTCTAATCTCTGAAGTCATTACACCCACCCCAATGCCAGCAACAGCTACTAGCACTCCAACAATACCAATTATATCTGAACGACTCAGGTTGTTGCTCTGCTTACTCATATTAGGTCTCCTCAATTGACTCTTTCAGTATCAAGCCAAGTTTTGGAAACCTTGATTACACGATGATTTTGCAATGACTGTTTTATGTATAACCTTTGATTGTGTAGATAATTGTAAGAGGATGTTTGAAAAGTGATGAGAGGTCAAATTTTATGCCAAGCGGCGAACCATGATCCATATCATGGCAAGATTTATGAATGTCTCTGATGTTTCAGGCAACAACTCATAGTCTCTGAGCAATCGACGGCATCCCATCAGCCAACCAAAAGTGCGCTCCATGGCACTGGTTCCGCCGAGTGAGAAGCGAAAAGTTTTGCCATTAGTTGTTTACAGAGCATATCGAATCGTGAATAACTCGGACCAAGAGATGCCTACCTGGATGCGGTAATGGTCACTCGGGTAAACTTTACTCATGTGTCTCTCTCGGTGCTTGTATTTTGATAATTTTTACACTCAGAGAGTTTTTTTACTGCCCAACCGACTTTTCAAACATCCTCTTAGATCATTAATTAAAACATTAATCAGAATGCGATTGACCTGCATGTCACGCTATGCGAATGCATTTCTGTTGAACCTGATTACTCCAGAAGCTCCGGGTCAATGCCCATCGCCCTTAACCGCTCTGCTAGCCGCTGTGACCGTTGCCGTTCTTGTTCTAATAACAACCGTGCCTGTTGGGCTTCTTGAGCTTCCCTTTCCGTCGAGGTCGGAATCCAGTTGTCTTGAGCATCATACCAACGCAACCATAACCGCTCAATCCCCTGGAAGAAACCAAGCCATACTCCCAACCCCAACTCTAGAGTTGGCATCCATACCCTCGGTTGATTCAGACTCATTTCCCGATAGTAACCGTCAACCCATTCAAAAGCTCGCAGTTGGTCTGTATAACGGTCAAAAACTACATAGTAAGGCACTCTCAGAATCTGCTCGTAAACCTGCCACTTCGTCGGAGGCTCATTAAGTTCCTGTCGTGTCTGCCCTAAATCCTCTTTTTCCGTACCTGGTGACAGCAGTTCTACCACCACACTAGGGATTACCCCTTCTTGCCAGATCACATAACTTAAGCGTAAATCCCGCTGCTGATATAACTGAGGCACACCCACCACCCCAAACCAGTCGGGACGTTTATACCACAACGGATGACTCACATCATAGTAAAGGTTCATGTCACTAGCCATAAATACCCATTCTGGTGAGTAAGTCGGCGGACAAAATGTGTCGCGCAACAGTTGTGGTTGTAGCTCGTGGAATTGGTCGGGCAAGCCCGGTTCCTCCGGATCTTCACTCTTGAGATCATACATCGTCGGGAGGTACTCTTTTGGTGAACGGGTTGGGTCAGTTTGGTACATAGAATGTGAAGTCTCAAGTGTGAAATGTGAAGGTTGGGTTGTTTATTTGTTCACCTTTGGCCTCCCTGATCCTTCACAAGAATGAAACAGCCCTAGAGGCTTCAGCCGTGGGAGGATGTCAAATACCCATGTTCTAGGAGAAATTCCGGGGACATTTCATCCATCGCTTCAGCAGCTGGTACTCGATTACCCAGCAACTTATCGACATATTTCCCTAAAATGTCACTTTCAATATTCACCCAATTGCCAGTCCGTAAGTGGCTAAGATTGGTATGGGTGTAACTATGGGGAATCACCGCTACTTTGAACCAACTGCCGTTGGGGTCACACTCAGCAATCGTTAGGCTGACCCCATTGACAGCAATGCTACCCTTAGGAACAAGATAACGGGCTATCTTATGCTGCCACACATCCGTCAAAGAAGCTGGTGCTGTAAAGCACATTTCCCAGGAGTTTGGTGTTTGTAAAGATTGCGTTAAGCAGCCAATACCGTCAATGTGACCCGTGACAAAATGACCCCCTAGCTTGCTACCCACACGCAAAGACGTTTCCAAATTAACGTAGGAGGTTGTCTGTAGCCGTTGTCCGAGGGTGGTGCGCCCCTGAGTTTCATCAGAAGCAGTGGTCGAGAAGCCTGTGGGCAAAACTTTCTCTACCGTTAGGCAAATTCCGTCCACTGCTACACTATCACCAGGTTCTAAATCCTGTAAGATAACATCCATAGCATCAGAGGTACCGGAGACAATAAAGCGATCGCTTCCGATTGGTCCAATTGTGCCGAGGGCTTGAATTAATCCTGTAAACACTGTTGTTTATACTGTTCTTCTGTAAGCGGATGAACTGGTGCAACTAGAATGTTAGTAGGAAAAGAGCTGGCATAGGTTTGTGTTTTTTTAGTGAAGTGGCCAAACAAATTTCCTGAGACTAAGGCATACTTGGAGAATACAATCTTGTTGATCTCACCGAATTGGATTCTCAAGGGCTGATCTTACCGTTGACCGGTAACATGACAAGAACAGATCTGGCAAGCGCAAGTTTCGGTGCCCGTCTGTACAGTACTAGTTTACCGCTTCGCTTTGATGCCCCTGATGCTGACCGTATTCTAGAGGCTAAGCTGATGATTGAAATGAGAGTTGCTGGCATTGCAGTAGATACTGTAACACGTAGCCCCATCGTGTTACTGAAAGATGTCTTAGATCGGCGTGCTCTGCCAATCTATATTGGGCAAGATCAAGCAAAGGCAATTATCAGTGCTTTGGAAAGACAAACACCACCGCGTCCCCTGACCCATGACCTCATGGTCAATTTTCTAGAGGAGTGGAACATAACACTCGATCGTGTTATAATACACTCCCTCCAGGATAACACGTTCTATGCCAGCCTCTGTGTTAGTCAGGGTGAGACAAAGAAAGAAATTGATGCTCGACCAAGTGATGCCATCTCTATCGCCCTGCGTACTGGCAGTCCGATTTGGGTGATGGAAGAAGTTATTGCCGATGCTTCGATACCTGTAGACCAAGATAAGGACGAAGAGGAGCGTCGAGCTTTTCGGGAATTTGTCTCTAATATCCGCCCAGAAGATTTTCTCCACCGTGGAGGATATAGCCGTGGTACCTAAAGCCAAAATAATGGGATTAAACGGGATTTAACAGCAACAATATTTCAATTTCTCTGAAAAAAATTATTGAGATGTTTCTGAAAGCCTTACCATTTAGCTGTTGGTGAGATTTTTTCTGATACTCTAATCCCGATGCTCTACCGCAAGTGAGCGTTGGCATAAATTGATATATCCCAAGCTATACCCCAAGCTATACCCGAAGCTATAACCGAATACAATCGATGGCCATCAACTGAGTTTTTTGCGCAACTGTTTTTTGGGCAACGTTTTAACCAAAGATTTGATTATTTCAGCAGTTGGGGAACATGCGTTATCGGCGGTTTGGTAAAACTAATCTCCAGCTTTCAGTATTTTCTTGCGGCACCATGCGTTGCTTAGCATCTGAGTCAAATGCTCAGAAGACAGTGCAACAGGCAATCGATCAAGGAATTAACCACTTGGAAACTGCCAGGGGTTACGGCAAGAGTGAAGAATACCTTGGTAATATCCTGAAAGCTGGATTGTCAGTACCACGAGACCAGCTATACATCACCACCAAGATTCCACCAACCCCTGATGCTGATTTGATGAGTCAGTGGATTAATGATTCCTTAGAACGTCTACAGCTCGACTATATCGATTGTTTAGCAATTCATGGCATTAACACTGAGGAGCATCTGTCCTGGGTAAAGTCCGACAGCGGCTGTATGGCAGCTGTCCAAAAAGCCGTAGCCCAGGGACGTATAAACCATGTTGGTTTCTCAACCCACGGTTCAATAGAAGTGATTCTAGGGGCAATTCAGACAGATTTTTTTGAATTCATCAACCTGCATTACTATTACTTCTTTCAACGCAATGCTGCGGCGATTGAATTGGCTAATCAGAAGGATATGGGGATATTCATCATATCTCCTGCTGATAAAGGAGGCAAACTCTACACCCCACCACCAAAGTTAGAGAAACTGTGCCATCCCTTCTCGCCACTGGAACTGAACTATCGGTTTTTATTAAGCGATCGCCGCATTACCACCCTTAGTATTGGACCGGCTAACCCAGATGAGCTGACCCTGCCTTTGAGTGTGGCTAACCGAGATGAGTCTTTGAGCCCAATGGAAGTGGCAGCATTCTCTCGTTTGGAAACCCAATTGAACAATGCTCTAGGAACTGACCGCTGTAGTCAATGCTATGCTTGTCTACCTTGCCCAGAAACCATTAACATTCCAGAAGTCTTGCGGCTGCGCAATCTTGCTTTGGCTTACGACATGACCGAGTTTGGTCAATATCGCTATCAAATGTTTGAAAATGCTGGTCATTGGTTTAGGGGGATGAAGGGAAACCGTTGTAGCCAGTGTGGTGAGTGTCTTCCCCGTTGCCCGGAACAACTGGATATTCCTTCCTTACTCTCTGATACCCACCAGCGTCTTAATGGTTCTCCTAGGCGTCGTCTGTGGGGATAAGGTTAGTTGGTTGTTCGCCCAAGGCAATTCGGTGTAGGGTAGGTTGAAGGTTGTTCGCGTAGCGTGGCCATTCGCGTAGCGTGGCCAATAGGCCAAGGCCAAGGTTGAAGGTTGAAGGTTGTTCGCGTAGCGTGGCCATTCGCGTAGCGTGGCCAATAGGCCAAGGCCAAGGTTAGTTGGTTGTTCGCCTTTGGCGTTCGGTGAAGGGTAGGTTATTTGGTTGTTCGCGTAGCGTGGCCATTCGCGTAGCGTGGCCAATAGGCCAAGGCCAAGGTTAATGGGTATCACTATTGATTTGACTGATGCTTTAGTGCATTCCTATGGATAAAAGAAACAACGTTACTAAAATAAATCCGTTTTACCTTGTGCCTTGTGTGTTGTGCCTTGTGTTTCTAGAGAGCTGTTTTCTGGTTGGTTGGAAGCCTAAACCAGTTTTAGCTCAAAAGACTGTAGGAGTGCAGCCGGACACAGAAGCTGTGAATTTAAATGTCCTGCAGCCAGAGAATCTTCCTACTGATGGCTCTGTGATTACTGCTGATACTATCTCTCAAACTAAGCTCACTACTCCGAGTTTCTGGTGGGCTGATGAACAGTTTGGCGGTAAGCTACTGGATAATTGGTTAGCTTATCCGAGTAAACGCCGGGTAGATTTGGTAGTGAATCGCCAACTCTGGAGTCTGCTTAACTATCTCGGTAGGTATGCTTTTATTAACAAAATGGGAAACGTTGCCAGAGAGTATGACTACAATACCAGAGTATTTAACCAGCGAGGAAAGCCTTTAGGAGCTTATACCTGTGATGGTAATTCCATGTGCCAGGTGGAGGTATGTATTCCTGGTCAAGTACCTTTAGCTGGCAAAGTCTCCGCCTTTTGCCAGTTATCACAAAACTAGAATAGGTAATTGTCAAGTACTTCGCATTTCTTTCCACAAGGATTCATACTGCTTTTCTGTAGACTCTGGTAAGGGATGGAGAAATTCACACTTGTCCAGAATTGCTGCTTCTGGCAGCAGTAGAGGATTAGATTGGATATCTTGTGGCAGCGTATTTCTTGGCATCTTAACCAGAATCGGGGAAGCAGCATTAGTCAGTAGAGAAATTTGGTTGGCTGATTTGCTATCCCAGCAAAATTCAATCCACTTGTTGCTTAAATCCGACCCAGAGTTACTTTCTGAGGACTCAGAAGCAGAGCTTACTGATACGGGTTTTACCCATACATCTGACCACAGGGCTGTTCCTGACTGAGGTACCACTGCCTCAATTTGGCGATCGCGTGTTCTTAGTGCCAGGATATCGGTAGACCAACCCACTGCAACCCAGGTATCCCCCAAAACTAGAGGTTTTAGGTAGTGATCCGAACTGTAGAATTTAACCTGTTTAGCCAGTTGTCGAAGTGCTGGTTTCAAGTCTTTGACTTGATTTAAATTCTGTTGATTATAGGATAAGCCTAGGTGTTTCAAGGTTAAACCAATCACTTCTCGGTGGTGGTCTAATACAGAAATGCGATCGCGTAAAGACTCACGCCACAAGTCACTCCAATCGGTAGGAGTCCAGCCTAAGGCTTTGAACTTGTCACGGCGATAGGCAATGACGGTAGCACCCCAGCGATAAGGAGCACCCCAAACTTTTCCTGAATTGTCTAGCTGACCAGTTTGGTCACGTTTGACGAGTTTCTGAGACTCTAGCGGCAGTTGTTTCCATCCTGACAACGTTTCTATGTTCAAAGGTTGGATCAATTCCTGCTCAATGGCTAACTTTAGCCAATAATCTCCTAAGGTAACTAAATCAGTACTTATCGGTTTCCTAAACCTAATCGGGAGCAAATCTAGGAGGGAGCGACCTTGGTTATTGTTGGGTTTGTCTTGCTCTTTCAAGGTTGTCAGGAGTTGGAATAAAGCAGATAGTTGTTTCTCCGGGTCAAAATTTAGGGTAGGCCGTGATTTTAACGTCTTACGAAATTCACCCAACAGCTGAACTGGGATTGAATTTTGCAACAGCCTTACCTTTAAAGAGGCTTGTTGTCCAGTACAACCAGATGCTAACTGACTAAGGGCTATGGTACTAGCACCTAGTATCAAGGAGCGTCGCTTCATAAGTATTTCTGAATTTCCTCTGGTTACCAACTATTTGACCTTAATTTACATTGGCTCAATAGCAACTACCATAGCTATTACCAATTAACTGACTTTTGTGACCTGTTAGGCCAACAACCATCTGCTAGATATGATAAATCTAATCAATTAACAACTACTCATAGTCTGGTTAACAAAACTAATCCAAGTCAAGGGCTAAGGCATCTGAATCTAATTTTACATCAATGTAACCTTACTTGATATCAATAATAGTTATACTGTTATTAATTTAAGTTTATTAAGAGTAAGCACGATCAAAAGAACGAAAACACCAGCTTGGTCTCCCTTTTCCTGCCTCTCCTCCCCCTGAACACACAGTCCTGTTTCAGAGCTAACTGTGACATACTCCCGACGTTGCCCTAACGGGACAACGCGGGCTTCTTGCCAACACCAGGTATCCCTTCGGTTGCTCGGCAAGCTTTACTACTGACGGAATGCCCTACCGCCAAATTTAATACATTGATCGCCGCATTCACATCCCTATCTGCTGTGTATCCACAATGAGGACAAGAATGAATGCGGTCTTTCAGTTTCTTTGGTACCTTTTTCCCACAATTGGAACAGTTTTGGCTAGTATTTCGAGGATTCACTGCAACTGTAAGTAACCCAGCATTTATGGCCGTAGGCCACGCTACGCGAACGGCTTTGGTTGACAGTATAGACAGGAATTGACCCCAGCCAGCGTCTAGTACAGACTTGGCGATTTTAGTCTTAGCCAAACCCTTAATATTTAACTTCTCATGAACAACTAGGTCGTGATTGTCTAGTAAGTTTTTCGCTGTTTTGAAGTGAAAATATTTTCTAGTATCGGCCACTTTTTTATGAGCTTTCCCTAGTTTAATAACAGCCTTTTTTCTGTTGTTGCTACCTTTTTTGGATCTGCTAACGGCTTTTTGAATCTTCTTTAGTAGTTTTTGAGCTTTCCGATAGTATTGAGGAATTGGCACCTCAGAGCCATCCGACTTAACCAGAAAGGACTTAAGACCCATATCTATCCCAACAGGACTAGAGGCGCTATCTACTGGGATAATATTTGGAACAGAATCATCCTGAATAGATAGTGTGACGTAGTACCCGTCAGCTTTTCGGGTTATGGTAGCCGTTTTGACTTTAAACCCTTCGGGGATAGGCCGATGGTAAATCATTTTGACCTTCCCAAATTTAGGAAGAGTCAAAATACTCCCAGTTATCGGGTTCTTAGAAAGAGCGGGGAAAGTCAACGATTTGTATCTATTTTTACTTTTAAATCTTGGCCTGCCACTTTTCTTTCCGTTACTGTCTCCTTTCAGGAAACGTTTAAAGGCTAGGTCTACCAGTTTAACGCAATCTTGCAAAACTTGAGACTGAACTGCCCCGTACCAATGTCTATCCTTTTTTAGTTGAGGTAAAGTCTTTTTCTGAGAAAAGTAATCAGGATTATTTCTTAGTTCTGGCAAGTGACACACCAAAGGACAGGAGTTTATAGAACAACGATTTTGCTCATACCAGCTAAACCTATCAGCCAATAAGTAGTTATATTGATGACGGAGCATATCCAACCATCTTTCTACTTCCGCTTCTTGTGGCTTTGTTAATCTTAACCGGTACTGATCAGCTGACCTCATTGTTGCTATCTCCTATTTTTCGACCTACTATAAAGGTAACAAATGTTGTAACAGGTGTCAATTCAAAAATCAAATATCAACGATTTGTAATCAGAATGACTAATTTTGAAAAACAGCAGTTAAAACAGGAAGCCGACCGAAGGGGGATGACTTCATCTGAGTTGCTAAGAAGTTTAATAGCTCGTTTCCCTGAGCCAAAAAATACCTAGTCGGCAATTCCGTTTCACTTCATTGCCCCGCTATCATCCCGACGCTCACCTTATCAGGTAGAGCGCGGGGCTTCTCGCGGACTAGCTAAAAAATCTAGATCTGTAAGATAGAGTGATCGGGAGATAGAAATATCCAGATCAAGCAGTTAATGCACTGATTGGTTATCTTGTCAACTTCGATTACTTGACCATCTCTCTAGGAGTTAGATCAGGTAATGACATGGGCAAAAATATCCGTACGTTATGTATTAAAAATCACTAATGCCAAGGAATTAATTCCGAAAAAACCGATTGTGCTAATTGTGGTGCGGAACTTGGGATAAAAGACAATTATTAATTAAGGTTGAATTAATCAGGGTAAATATCAAGATATACAGCGGCTATCTGGCATTTTTGAAAAAATTACTCTGGAAAACAGACTCTAAGGAGTTTAGAACTGATTTTTGACAGATTTTTGGCAATAGTTAAATAAATCAGCAATTCATCGGATTTTCATCGTTAAGTGACTAGGATAAAAAAGAACTAAGTTATGGCAGTTTAAAATCCTATGGATGAATATCAAAATCAAATCATGGCTCTAAGTCATAGAGTAGATACGCTGTGCGAAGCCATCGAAAAACTCAGTTTGAAGGTTTCAGAAGGTCTTTCTGAACTCAAAAATAGTTCAAGGCAGGAAACTGAGCAATCTCAGCCAACTGGGCAACCGATACCCCGGACCCACGAAAGTCAAAGTGCCATTAACCTACTGACCCAACATAAAGATGTGCTGATTGATAGTAACTCTGGGCTAGGTAGTTTCTCTAGCAATAGCAACAATAATATCTCTGCCGATATTCAAGTCCAACGCTTAACTGCCCAACTTACAGCAGCCTACAATCGGATTGCTGCCTTAGAAGAACAACTCCTAGCACAGCGAATTCATTCCTAATTGCCAGTCTTCTCCAGATTAGCCTCAGGGTTCAAGGTTAATAGCTAAAACAAATCAGTGCCTCTGCCAAGGATTTTCTAACTAACTTGGTCAGACTGTAAAGTGTTTTTTAACTGGCTCCAACAACAATCACCTCAGAGAAAGACCATATTGCTCCACCAAGTTTTCAATGGCTTGAAGTAATTCAGCCGAGTTCCAACCCTTATAAAGGTGGGCTGCGATCGCACATCCTCCAGCACCCACACCTTCCTTGACATATCCTTGCTCATATGCCTGTAGCTGAGGATAACGAGACTGGGTAAAACTCAATTGTGTTGCCAAAAGGGGTACACTCCCAATATCTTGTGCTAATCCAACCGTGTCACCAGTCGAGTCTTCTGCCACCCAGCGAGTTGTTCCCACAACTACTTGTGCTGGTTGCCATGCTAGGGAATTACCCTCAGTAATACTGGGGTAAGCTAAAACCGACTCTGCCAATGCCTGTGCTAAGGTATAAACCGCTAGCATTTGGGTACCACCAGCGAGTAAAACGCCACAGCGACGACTAGCTGCCATTGCCATACCTGCTGCGGCAATTTGCATCGGATCTCCCACCGCTGCCACTAGCTTTAAGTGATCAAGTGGTGAGGGGGTGAGGGGGTGAGAGGATGAGGAGGTGACGGAGTATAAAGGTGCGGGGTGGTAGGGGTGAAACGGTGAATTTTTCTTCCTAGGTTCGCTTTCAGGAAGCTCCCCGGCTCCCCTACCCCCTAACCCAGCTCGTTGTAACCCCAGCTGCACCACGTCCCATTTTTGACCATGATTGCACTGGGGATGGCTACTGTTAACCTTGCCAGCTGCATCAATCCCCAAGCCAGTGAGCAGGCTAAGTGCGGTGGTAGTTCCCCCAACCACACACTCACTAATAATCAGATAGCTATCACCAACCACACTTGCTAGCTTTTCTCCCCACTGTAAACCTTGCTCAAATAGTCGTTTGACTGTTTCCAGGGGCAAGGCATTGCCAGAAGTTAGGCAGTTAGCAGGAATACCACCTAAGTCAATCGCTGGTACTGTCGGAGGGTGAGGTAAACCAGCATTGAACAGATAGATCGGTAGGTTAAATGCCTCAACTACAGCACGGGAAATAAAGACAGGGGATACTCCCACAGTTAGAGGAGGAAGGGGATATTGAGGTTGGCGAGTAACTCCATTGACCAAAAACTCAGCATCTGCGATCGCAGTATACTGACGATCATCTGGGGTAGCACCAGCAGCAGAAATGCCTGGAATCAACCCAGTAGCAGTGAATCCTAAAATACAAGCAAATACCGGTGAGCATCCCTGATACTGCTGTAACCACCGTTTTCCCTTTACCTGCTGGGTATAAACTCGGATCATTAGTCCTTAATCCTTAGTCCTTAGTTCTTATATGAAATAGAAAAAACATACTACACTACAGATTAATTGTGGTTAAAGGTAACAGTTAACTTTGGATAAGTTAACAGAAGAATTTCCAAAAAGTAGCAAATAAAGTAGTAAATATTTAACTATTTAATAGTAATACTTTTTATTTCACAAAAAAATAAAATTAGCAATATAATTCCATAAATTTAGATTAAATAAAAGAACGATTGCCATACTTCCCACGGGCATAAACTGAGCTAAAGGTAATCAATCAAGCTTAAGCTGTAAGCTCCAAAGGCTCAGAGCTGATAACTGTTTGCGTAAAGCGTAGCCCCCAAGTAGCGCTTAATCTGACCGTTGAAAGTATAACAAACAGTCTCTTCGCAATTACAAGTGACCAATGACTAATAGCTCAATCGTAATCCAGCAAAACTTTTACCCAGTTTGGTGGTCTAGGAATCGGGTTTCCTAATCGGTCGAGCATTAGTAAAGCTACAATATGCACTACAAATAAATAAATGGCATTGTTAATAATAATCATTACTATAGCCAAAGTTTGAACTAGAAATAGACTGGGCTGAAATAGCAACCCCAGCTTGACAAACCACCAATCCAATAATCCTGTCACCTGGGTCATCACGTAAACCCATAGGTCTTCCCCCAATAGAATTGAGAACAACCAAAACCGAAAAAAGAAGCCTATTGTACCAATTAGCGTACCCATGCTAATGGAAAGCAGCCAGCTAGCTCGACGTTTCCACAAAGCTCCCAGTTGCACCCCCATCAGACCATAAGGGACCAAAAAGATAATACTGCGAGTTACTCCCATAAGCACTGATAGTAACAACCCCGAAACCAGTGCTGCCATCCAGGATGCCCTACTGCCCCTCCTTAGGTAGACTAAAGCAATCGGCACTGGGAAAAACATTTTGAGTATTGGTCCTAGAGGAAAGTAATAATTAATCAGCCAAATCAAGCTGGCGGTACTGGCCAGAAACGCTGTTTCTACCATGGTTATAGGTGTTTTAGGTCTAGGATTTAGACCATTAATCAGGTTAGGGGAGTTCGCAGAAGTGGATTGTTTGTAGACTGCCCTAGGTTCCCTCTTCTCTATTGGGTAATTTGGCTCCCCAGTTAATTGATCCCCGATCTCAGTTACATCAGCATTGCTCTTAGGGGATTCCATTGTTGATTTTGTGGGTTTGTGTTTAGATTGGGCAAAGAGATCTGGTGAAGCAGCTTGACCATCATCAAAAGAATCACTCATGCAAATTTAGGAACCTCTTGAGGAAAGGGACAGATGATAACAGAAGAGATACTGTTAAAGTACCCTTGCATCTTAGCCCATCTCAAATTTCTCCTCATTTGGAGATACCTTATATCTCAAGACTAGATAATCATCTTTTCTAGAGCAGGCAGATCACAGATAAAAAGGGTATCCTGATCCCGCATGATCAAGCCTTTCTTCTCCAGCTTTGTCAGGACTCGTGTGACCGTCTCCCGCGCCAATCCACTAAGGCTACTTATCTCTCGATGAGGTAAGTTAGGAATCTCAGTTCCTCTTTGTTTCAATTTGCCTTGTCCTTCAGCTAGAAACAACAAGGTGTCTGCCACTCGTGAGGTACTATCTGACTCCCGCAAGCGTAGGCGTCGGTTAACCTGACGCAGACGCTTTGCCATCAACTGAGCTAAGTGGACACCAGCCAAAGGTTCCGTATGAATTAACTGGGTAAAATCCTGAGCGGGTATACTACCAATGGTTGTAGGGGTTAAGGTAATCACATCTGTTGAACGAGGTACTTCTTCTAACGCTGCCATTTCACCAAAGATTTCTCCTTTCCCAAGAATATTGAGGGTCACTTCCTTCCCATCCATGTTATAGGTGCGAATCTTTGCCCAACCATCTAAGATGAAATAGACAGACCCCCCCCAGTCATTCTCAAGTAAAATCACTCGATTTGCAGGATGGCTACGGGTAACCATATTAATAATGGCTTTTTTGACACTAGAATCTGGTAAGCCAGCAAAAAAAGGAGTGCTAGCCATCGAATCATGAACATTAGAGTTAACTTCAGATGAATTGTATCGGTCTTCCATGGGATCATGAGCGCTTCGTAAACACCTTGAATAGATAAATGATCCGCTGTCAAATCAAGTGAGTCAGGGAGTTTGCCTGTGTCAACTAAAAGAAGCCAATGAAGCAGATCTGCTTAACCTCACCACCTTTGGTAGACCAACGAAAATGACTGATGTGAGTGAAATTGCCTTGACAAACAAAGATTCTACTGGAGCTAAACTACTTGCAGTGAGCTGAGGTAGGCTAATTCTGGTAGAGGGCTTGGCAATAATCACATCGGGTAAGTACAGTTATTATGCTCCATGATGAACAATTTGTAATAGTTTGGTGACTCTGGCAATTTAACATTAGACACAGGGGGCTGACTCTCACTCCTGTATGACTCAATTTGTTCTCGTCAAGGGTTTCAAAGTGACTGCTCAAACCGACATTCAATCTCTGATTGCTGATATTGACCACATCCTCCATAAGCCTGACTTTCCTCTACCATGGTTCAAGTCTGGTGACCTAGCGGCTGCACACCAGGTTTTGCGGAAAGTTCGTAGCTACCTAGTTTCCCAACAGCAAAAGCTAGGGGTGGAATCGGACAATACAACTACTACAGTAACCCCATCTCAGACGGGAGTACCCACATCTGTTCAGGAGGGAGTGCAGCAAATCCTGCAAGCGGTTACTCAAGAAATGAACCTTCTACGTACCGATTTCACGAAACCATTGCAGGTAGAGTTGGAGGCTCTACAGCAACAGCGGGAGTCTCTGGTACGAGAAATTCAGCATTTGGAGAGTACCAAGCAGCAGCTGGATTACTATACCAAACAACAAACTGCAAATGTGCAGTTTGCTTCAGACTACTTATCACAAGGGCTAATCAACCGCCTTGTCGAAAGCTTGACCCAAAAGCTATCTCAAATTTTAGCGAATTGGGAAGCTCACTTAAAACAGAATCCCACTAGTGATGACTCAATCAACCGATTGCCTTCAAATCAGGACGAGATTGTTGCTGTAGCCCAAAGACAAAAGGTCATTGAGCAACTACAGCAGCTTCAAAAACAATCTGATCAACTCATACAGAATATAGATGTTAACCAGCGGTTGATTTTTGAGACCCTACACAGAGATCTTCAAGGTTACCAGGAGTCTTTATCTGAGGAACTTGAAAAAATGCACAGCTTAGGCATGCAGGGAGAAATGTTGTTTGCTGCCTTTGTGAATCGTCTAGCTCAGCAGTTAGGACGAGAAGCTTCAAGCGTATGGTCTTCCTCACAACAACCACCGGATGTACAGGTTCAAGTTGAGGATAAAGATAGCTTTCAATTACATCCGGAAACCTTATTGTCCAAAAACTCTCTGACTATGACTGAGGTGGTGTCTGACCGTTCGCGTAGCGTGGCCAAAGGCCAATCAGATTTGAATCAGGAACCACCAATGGATTGGTTAACAGGAGAGTTGCCTCAATCGTGGGGTATAGGATTGTCTGAAGAAAATACACCATTGCGTTCGCGTAGCGGCTCGTACCGAGCATCGCGTAGCGTGGCCTACGGCCAATCGCACTTAGCCGATGGTACCCCAGAGTCCCAGAAGACATCTCGAACCAATGACTCCCTTGACCATTCAGAAGCCATTGCTACTATTAATGCGTTGACAGATTTGTGTGAACAGATGGTTGACACTCCCCGGTCATTAGACGCGGGGATTAGTTAAGAATCCATAAACGAATCTTACAGGCGTAGTCAAAGCGCCCCTACTGAGTTCTGTCAGTCACTTCAATCCCAACAGTTCCCGCTACTTTTCTTGCAAAAATTATGCTTTCGAGGTACTACCACGCTTGCCAGTTCGGTACGCTCTGCGATCTGCAATTATTTACCCGTTCACAAGAGGATTAGCGCAATGTAATCGTTGTTCGCGTAGCGTGGCCTTTTGGCCAGGGTCGGTATCTTTCCGGTACTAGAGTCGCTTCATCACGTAGGCGTCTGCCTTTACTCACATCATCATTATTATACATTTTTTTTGACGGCAGTGCGAGGGATTGCTCGCACTGCCGTGTCGCGTTTCCTCCCCGCTTTAAAAAGACGGGGCTACCACGAGGGGCGCGTATTTCCTTGTTCGCGCAGCGGGGCGTCAGCCCTTAGCAATCCGTGGGACGCTGTTAATAGACTCGGATGAAGCGCGTCTGTTCTGTTTTCGGTAAATTATTGAAAATTACTGCCAAGCTGGCAACATGGCTAAGCTATAGCCGTGTTTACTTATCTGTGATCTGAAATCCGCTTTTATAGCCCCTTTTTAGCCCAGTCAAGAGGGAAGTTGCGGCTAGATAAGTTTGGGTTTACCTGCCTTTCACCTAAGGCTTCGCCCCATGACTTGATTATAAAGGAGGTTTTTAACCTGGATTTGGTCTCAGAGGTAGTCTTGACGGATGTCTACCTAGCAACTTAACATCAATTGGATTATCTTTACCTCTAATCATTTCCATTCATTGCTTGATTCATAATAGTGAACTATTATTACCAAAATTCAGACAGGAAGTCAATTAATTCAACCCCAATTCACAATTCCTTCACGAATTCGTCCCTAAAATGTTAAATTTCAATGAAATGATACAAAATATACTACTCCTTTTTTGACAAACCAAAATACTATAATCAGAGGCTTCGATTAAAAATTATTAATAAGGCGGTCAATAAAAATGACAAGGTCATCTACCTATATATAATTTACTTTTTTTGAAAAAATATCGACATTAGCGGGAACTTTTAAAGTTTTCAGCGGTCTGGTTAATAGACTATTTAGTTTACAACAAAGACTTTAGGGTTAGTGGGTGCCTACCAAATATTTTAAAAAATGGCAGGAGACTCTTCCGTAAAGTTTGGGCAAAAACTACCTAAGCAAGTTAGCTTACTTGAGCATAACTGTTCTATCAGCCTGGGGATTTCAAGCAATTATTCCGTCGTTTAATCAACTTTAGATAACTAATATAAAGCCGTGATTATCTCCAAGTCTTCTGCTTATACCTCGGTTGATTCACAAATTTGGGATAAGAGAATCCCAAGTTGTTTATTTAAGCAAGAGGTTCATCAGTCTGCCAACAGTAATATCAAACGATTAATTGATATTATTGGAGCTTTGGTTGGATTATTAATTACCGTGAGCATTGCAATTCCCATTGCGATCGCTATCTCGATATTCGATCCCGGCCCATTATTTTATAGTCAGATCCGTTGTGGTCTAAATGGGAAACCCTTCCGAATCTGGAAATTCCGCTCAATGATTGTGGGTGCAGACAAACTCAAGCACTTAGTAGAAAACCAAGCTAAAGGTCATATATTCAAAAATGAAAATGATACCCGTATCAGTCGGATCGGAGGCTTTCTACGCCGCACCAGTCTTGATGAATTTCCCCAATTCTGGAACGTCTTGATCGGAGAGATGAGCCTAGTCGGAACTCGTCCTCCTACCTTTGATGAAGTCATGGGCTACAACCGCCATCACTACAAGCGTTTAAGAGTTAAACCTGGAATCACCGGTGAATGGCAAGTCAATGGTCGTTCAAAGGTGACTGACTTTGAAGATGTGGTTCTTATGGACTTGGATTACCAACATAAGTGGTCTATCGGCTACGACCTGAAGCTGATTCTGAAAACTATGATGGTAATCTTGAATAGGCATGGTGCTTATTAAGCTCAGTTTATAAGCTGTTAACCTAATACTACTAAATCTGGAGTATTAAATCGGGGTTGAACAGAATGCTTAAGCTAACCCAATCTACAATGTTTGATTGAGAATGTTTGATTGAGGTGGGGTTAGCTTAAGCCAATAAATACGTATCCTTAACATATTAATTAATTAATAACAGGATAACCACTGCTATTTTTAGCAGTCAAATTAATCCTATTTTGCCAAGATTTACCGAACCATGTTGATAACTGCTATAAACAGACCAATAAATACAGTGGAAGTATTGAATGGTGAGACAAGTTGAGGAATAATCACTTTCATGCTCCCTAGGAGAATAAAAATTAACGTTGATGTACCGGGATAAATCCAGGAAATCAATCTTAATAGGTCATATTTATTTTTTAATGGAGCCTACGGGAATTGAACCCGTGTCCGCCCTGGTTATTTACTTATCGCTCATTCACAGGCATAGCCCCTTTAACCCTCGGAGCGGGGATCATCCCTTATCCCGGATGACAGGATGCTTTGGTGAAGTCTTAGCTAGCAAACCGACCAAAGACAGCTTACTAGAGCATCCGTTGGGGTTAAGTCCGTAGTCCTTAACGGAGTCAAACTACAGACGCTCGAACCTGTTTATAGGTGTTTAGGCAACAGCAGGTGCAGCCTTACGAGCAAAAGGAACGATGTTGTTCGCAGTTACAATTTTTTTGAGTCCGGTATTTGCGAGAGAAGACTCACTCTCGACCTGAATCACGGGTCAGCTTTCACCAACACGTCGAAACCATTAAGGCCCCTTGCAGTTATCTGTTTTCTCTATTATAGTCAATATTTCAAAGTAGCAACTACCAAATACACATGATCCTCTTGTGTGATCCCCAATTGCAAAATTTCTTTAACACTGTTTAGCTGGGTAAATCCCCGCCTTGTATCAGGACGGGGGTTTACGTGAACCTCTTAACTCTTGCTGCTTAGGATTTCTTCGATCGCTTGTCGTTCTGCTGGTTCAGTGACAGGCAAACTCTGGCGGGTATCAGTAATCAGCCAATCTAGGGCTGCCGCCTGAACATCAATAGCCGCACCAGTCTTATCAACACAATAGCGTCCAAACACTAGCTTATCCACTAGACGTACTCCGGCTCCAAGGCGAGAATATTCAAAAATTACGCTATTCTCAACGGTTGCTCCGCTACAGATCCAGCAATTGGGACCAATCATAGTTGGTCCGATAATCTTTGCCCCATCTTCGATGTGGGTCATAGCACCAATGTAAACCGGACCTTTGATATCTACTTTGTCCCAATTCACCGCCACATTTAAGCCAGTATAGATTCCGGGAGCGACTTCTTTGCCGGGAATCGGTACATTGTTGATTTCTCCAAGCAGTACACCTCGAACAGCTCGCCAGTAATCTGGCACTTTACCAATATCAACCCACTGGAAATCCATTGGCACCGCATAGAAAGGAGCCCCCGTTTCCACAAGTTTGGGAAACAGTTCGCCGCCAATGTCATATTCCTGACCAGAGGGGATATATTTAAAGATTTCTGGCTCAAAAATGTAAATTCCTGTGTTGATATTGGTACTGAGGGCTTCCTCCACTGAGGGTTTTTCTTGGAAAGCTTTGATTCGACCACTTTCATCTGTAACTACGACACCGTAGCTAGAAACCTGTTCTCGTGGTACAGGTTTTGCCACTAGGGTAGCAATTGCTCCCTTTTCTTTATGGAACTTAAGTGCTTCGGTCAAGTCCAGGTCAATCAGGGCATCACCACAGAGCACCACAAATGTATCATCAAAGAAGGGATAAAAGTCCTGGATCTTACGCATGCCACCAGCTGAGCCGAGGGCTTCCCCAACCAGTTGACCATCGACAATGCGACCTTCAAAGGAATAAGAAATTTCAACGCCAAAGCGTTGCCCATCTCGGAAATAGCTTTCAATTTCGTTAGCCAAGTGAGAGACGTTGACCACAATTTGGTTGAAGCCATGTTGTCGTAATAGTTCTAGTAAAAACTCCATTACTGGTTTTTGCAGGATGGGAATCAATGGCTTGGGAATAGTGTAAGTGATAGGGCGAACGCGAGTTCCCTTGCCAGCTGCCAGAATCATGGCTTTCATGTATCTTTTCTCCTTAAACTAAATCCATAGAGGTTGATGTGGGCAATTGAGTACGATTCTAACTAGTCCTTGAACTCTCACCCACTATTAGCACAAGGCACTAAAGTCCCTAACTTGTTTTCATCCTTGCTGCTATTACACAGCGGACTTGCAAGCTGCGATTTTCTTTAACCTATGCTTTGAGTGATGCTTTAAGTGACCCCAGCTGAGAATTCCTGGTTTCCTGACAAGGCTAGTTGATTTTACAACCCCCCGCTTTTAAGCGTGGGGTTCATGACTCCAATTTACGGATTTTTAGATCTTGGTAGAATTCCTCTTGGCATAACTCAACCTTAGACTGAGCAGATAACAATAGCAGTCCCCAGAAAACACTAACTCTGTCCCCTATTGGTGATTCAATAGGAGTGATTGCTGTTTCTGTGTCAGCTTTTCCCGACATCTTGGCTGTTCCGAGTTTATCCTCCTGGTAAGAAGAACCAACGGAAGTTGATGCAACAGATGATGGGGATAACGTCCACCACTCTAACAACTGATTTAAATTCAGCCAATCTTTGTCTGCCGCTAGCTCATACCAGTAGCGGCATAGAAATTCCTCCAGCCGTGTGGCAATCTCGGTCAGGTTTTCATCGTGAGCTAGATGGGCAATACGAGCTGCCTGACTACGGGCACTAGAGCGAGTCCCTTTTTTAGGGGAAGGTAAGGGGTTTTCACCCAGTTGGGCTGCCATCTCCTGCAACTGTTGAATTAGCTCTGGCAGGGTTACTGGGCGTCTTTTAGGGGGTCGGGCAGCAGAGCGACGGCGTAGATGACGTTCTAGATTGCGAGGCAAACCTCTATCTCCCCTGCCACCAATTTCCTCGGACTCATCGAGTTCTTCGGATTCCTCTAACTCCTCCGGTTCTTCTAAACGTTCCAAGGTATCGGCTTTCAGTAGAACTAGCATGGATGCCCATAGAAACGCTTGCCCAGACTGAGACAAGTCCGTGTCACGGTATCCAAGTTCTGGATCACTGTCTAATGCCAGTGTACTTAGATAGCGGTCAATGACATCAATTACCTGAACATCCCATGGGTCAATTTCTCCCCGCTGTGCCACATCAATGAGAATAGCGATCGCTTCGGTAGCAGGTGTTGTAGTCATCTATAGGATCAAGTCAATAGACTAAAGATATATAGCCATGTCTTGTTTGATACTGTTGGTCAATTAACTGACAGCAGGACTTACACAAAACTGGGCACCAAACGCTATAAGCTATAAGTAGTAGGGTGACTCTACAAGTAAAGTTATTCCGGAAGTCCTGTAAGGGGTGACATCAAGTCCGGTAGCATCGATATTGTTATGATTTGGAGGGAGGACAAATAGGAGAACGAAAATCAGGAAGCGTAAATTTTACCTCTTGAATTTTCACTGTTGTAGAGACCTTGAATACAACCTCTGAAACAAACAGGATTTATCTGAACAGACACCATAAATTGGCTATTTTTCGGCATTATTAAATGGTAGCAGTTATATTCGTCTATGGGCAGTAAAGTTTACTGATCAAATAGAGCAACTTACTGGCGCTGTTGGTCTTGTATGTACTTCTTAATAACTTCGATAGACCCACCGAAACGGGACAAACGCTCATAGCTTTTATTCCAAAGCGTAGGCAGTCTAGAGCGAAGTTGGGGGAATTATTTTCTGAGATATATAGAAGACATCCCTTTAATGTTTGACTGCTTTATAAACTCCAAACTCAGGGTTAACTTCCATAGCCAGATGTACATGGTCGGCCATTACTTCCATCTCTATAATTTCAAGGTCCATGTTCCTGCAAGCTTCTCTAATTAACTCTTTGAGCCTGGTCTCAAGGTTGCCTGTAAGAACTTTTCGTATGTTGTACTTAGGGCACCATAAAACATGGTAATTACAAGAGTAAACAACATTGTTGTTAGACTTATATTGCTTAGGCATTGAATCCTATAGCCTATAGGGGAGATTCAGTTCCTTGACATTTTCCCAATCCCCAATGGCAATCCCAAAATTAGTCTAATAGTGGATTATCTGACAATGGGTCAGATGCCGATAAAAGCAACTGTTTCTGTTCAATCTCAATTTTGTATTGTTGAATGTCGTCTTCTAATTGTCTAATCTGTTCATCCTTCGAGCGTATCTGCCCAACCATCTTACGAGTTCCTATAAAATTGATAAATCGCGTCCACAAGTTGAATAACCAGGCTATTACTGCTCCAAGCCACATGGATAGAATCAGTGCAATCGCCAAGGGAGCCTTAACCTGGATACCATCAATAATCCTAATGGAAACAGATTGGGTATTTTCCAAGCCAAATAAGACTAGTGCCAGACATAGAGCGAAAATCAGCAAAAAATTAATCTGTCGCATCAGCTTAATCCAAAACCGTTGCAGTTGCTTCCTACTTCTACAACAGATAACACGAAAAATCGGCTTTTTTAACTTGCCGATTACTGGAACGTGCACAGGTGTCCCAACGCCCACAGGTCAAGGACATCTACTTGGCACGGTGATCAACTGAACTTTTTATCTGTTCTCCCCCCGCTGTTTTGGGGGCTGGGGGGATCTTCCATTAGCTCAAGTTATGACTTTGTGCAGTATAGCAGCAGTTGGAGTTCCCTTCAAGCCTACACCTGCTTGGTAGGGAGATATCAAAGATGCCACCAAAACTGGTCAATTGTAAGGCAAGAAACATGAATACTAGAGTAGCTGATTTACGTAAGGATTACACATTGAAGGGTTTGAGTGAAACCGATGTCCACCCAAATCCTTTCGAGCAATTCAAAATTTGGTTTGACCAGGCAGTGGCTGCCCAATTGCCAGAACCGAATGCCATGACTATAGCTACAGCAACACCCGATGGCAAACCTTCCGCCCGGATGGTACTTCTGAAAGGCTACGATCAGCGGGGGTTTGTCTTTTACACTAATTACGACAGTAACAAGGGGCAGCAGTTAATCGAGAATCCTTGGGCTGCCATCACCTTTTGGTGGGCTGAGTTAGAACGACAGGTAAGGATTGAGGGGCGAGTCGATAAGCTAACAGCCGCTGAGTCTGATGCTTATTTTAACAGCCGTCCCAAGGGTTCTCAGCTGGGTGCTTGGGTGTCGGATCAAAGCCAAGTCATCCCTAGTCGCGAGGTGTTAGAGCAACGGCTACAGCAACTGAAGCAGGACTATGAAAATAAAGAGGTACCTCGTCCACCCCACTGGGGAGGGTTCCGGGTGATTCCATCAGAAATTGAGTTTTGGCAGGGGCGTCCCAGTCGGCTGCACGATCGGTTGCTGTACAATGATGGTGAAGATGGGGATTGGGTGATTAAACGATTGTCCCCTTAGTATGAAGGATTAAGGATTAAGTATGAAGTATGAAGGATTAAGGATTAAGGTGGATGGGCTAATTAGATGTGGCTAGCAACTATGGGTAATTGGGTAGTGGTAAAGATGTAGTGATTGTGCTAGGGTCTGGTCAAGGTAACGGGAGCTAAAATCACTACTTGTGTACCACTACCCTCAAAGGGAGGATATTGACGAGATCTGTCCGGCACTTTGTCCGCCAGGTTTTAAGTCATTAGCTGAGTACTCTCAGTCAACATGCTCTCCTTGGGATACGGAAGAGAACCGGAAGTATAGGGTAGGACGTTAACTAGGGTAATGGTCAGAAGGAAAAATGAACAAATGACTGTTATTGATTCTCCTCAACAGCTCAACAATGCTGAAGCTGCCATAACCGCTTTGAAGAACAGTGACGATAGCGGAATTCGCTATTATGCTGCTTGGTGGTTGGGGAAAAATCGTATTCAGGAGGCTATTCCTCTGCTGTGTGAATGTCTTAAAGACGAGCGAGATAGAACTGCTCTAGGGGGTTATCCCCTTCGCCGTCAGGCAGCTCGTTCGTTAGGAATGTTAAAAGATCCACAGGCAGTCCCAGCATTGATTGAAGCTTTAGAGTGCTCTGACCTCAAACTGCAAGAAGCTGTGATTCTGGCATTGAAGGATATTGGCGCTCGCGCTGCAGTCCCTGCATTACTTGATCTCCTTAATGCACAGAAAGAGGATAAGCCAACAGAAGCCTTAATTGAGGCGTTTACAGCGTTCAAAGTTTGGGAAGTCCAGGATCAATTTGAACCTTTTTTAGAGCACTCGTCTGAACGGGTAAAATGTGCGGCCGCTCAATATTTTTATGCCCTAACCCTTGAACCTCGTTACCTAGAGATGATTTTTCAAACTCTCGGTCATGAGAATCGGTTTTTGCGATATGCGGCAGCATTTGATCTTTCAGCCCTTGGTCGGTTCGAAACTGCTCCGGCGATTATTAAGGCACAAATTCCTAACAATATTAAATTAGCAACTCTGAAGTGCATCTTGGAATCACTTTTACTGGATCAAGCAGAGACAGAAGTTAGACGGCAAGAACAATCGAATTTTTTATTCCAAACAATTGACGAGCTTCTGCTGGATGCGATTGAAGGGAACATTCCCAGAGCGAATACAGTGGAGTCAAATCAGGAAGTTGAGAAAATCATGGGATTGGTGGCTCAACCAATCCCAACTTCTCAACAAATGCCTGAAAGCCCTATCTCAGTATTGTTCGAAGCCTTGAAATCTCCTTATCCCAAAGTTAAAGCTGCTGCAATCAAGGGATTAGTTCAATTGGCACCTGCCAGTGTTGATTCGATAATTCAGATATTTGATACTGATGAAGATCAAGACTTGAGGGCTGGACTAACTCAAGCCCTGATGCACATTGGCGCTCCTCGAACACTGTCCCTGTTGGAAAAGGTGATTGGTTTTGAGATAGCTGATCATTGTCAAGGGAAGATTCGCCGAGTTGCAGCTCGGGGTTTAGGTAAAATCGGTCGTCAAGCTTGCGCTCCAGAAGTCATCTCACGAGCGATTGAAAAGCTAAAGTGGACCATTAGCCAGCCTGATGATTGGGGGCTTCGTTATAGTGCTGCTGTCTCACTTGAAGAAATTGGGAATAGTGATGCGATTCTAGTGTTGCAGGCTGCATCTGAGAGCGAATCCGATCTAGTTGTACAAACGAGGATTGAACGAGCTTTAGCAGCAATTGCTTGGTAGCTTATGATACTTGATATGGGTCAAGTCCCCTAACTTGCAACGCTTAAGTTAGGGCTTCCAAGAAACTCTAAGGCGTTGCTGAATCGGGGTATGATTTTAGGAACAAGCGATCTCTAAGAAGAGGCAAAATTTAAAAAAAAGTTAGTAGATATTCCTAAGGAATGGGGCAGAAAATTATTAGATAAACTTCGTTATAAACTGGGATGTATGTGTCATAAAATTAGTTATATTCATTTCCCCTAACGTTTACGCCGAGCTTTTGAGTGCTTTGATTTTGGAGTTTGGATAATGGGAACAGTAAAGTAAAACTGAGAACCTTGGTCTTTGCCAGCTGAATTTGCCCAAATTTTACCGCCCCAGCCTTTGACAATTTGGCGACAAATTGCTAAACCTAGCCCTGTTCCCCCAGTAGTTCGCCGCAGAGCACCTTCTTCTTGATAGAAGCGGTCAAAAACAGCTTCCAGCCGATTGGGTTCAATACCACGTCCAGAATCTTCGATAATAACTACTATCATGGAATTGTCCAGTGTTTGGATACTTATAGTTACTTCTCCTTGTGGGCTGGTAAATTTGCAGGCATTATCGAGAAGTCTAGCTAGAGTTTCAACTAGCCACTCCCCGTCGGCTTTGACTAATGGAAGGTTCTCTGGAACTTGAACCGATAAACTAGGTCGTTCATCTTCAGAACGGCGAGCGCAAACATTACTCAGGGAAAGGTCAATGCACTCTCTTAGGGAGAGGGATTCTGGGTGCCATTCCACACGACCACTTTCTAAGCGAGAAAGAGTAAGGAAGTCCTGAATCAGTTTCCGCATTCGTTCGGCGTCAGCGAGGGCAGTATTGAGCATCACCTGACGCAATTCTAGGGACATATCTGGCTCACTAGCTAGACTCTCAAGACATACTTGAATTGTGGAGAGAGGAGTGCGCAGTTCATGACCTGTAATCGCTACTAAATTGCTACGGGTGCGGTCAAGAGCTTCTAGCTGCTGATTCAAATCTTCTAGGTTGGCGTAGGCTTCGGCTTGAATCAAAGCTACACCGACTTGAGTTGCGATCGCATCCACTAAGGCTAACTCATCCTTTTCCCATTGATAAGGTTGGGAACCACAATGATGTATATCTAACATGCCCAATAACTGACCCTGATACAGCACTGGTACTTTCAGCCAAGAGCGAATGGCAAGCTCTTGGACTAGATTGTGCAAGGTTTTTGATCGTCGATTACCAGTTTTATTTGTGGAATTAGTACCGTTAATCCGAGGATCTGTCTGGGTGTCTTCTACATAAATCCGTTCTCCACTCTGGACAACCTCTTGGAATAGGCAATTGTCTTGCAATGGCCATATTTTTCCTAGTGTGGGCACTAATGGTTCATCCCCCTGACTAGAGGGCTTTAAGAACTCATGATTGATGATAGTAGTGGTATCTGTTGCTTTACAGCGATAAATCAGACACCGTGATGCATCAAGGGCTTTACCCAACTCCTGCACAGCGACTTCAAGAATGGCATTGGGATCAAGGGATCGCCTAATGGCGTTGGAAATAGAATTGATCAGAGATTCTTTCTTGCCCTGAGCAGCAATGGAGCGATAGGCTTTGAGCAATTTATACTGACCTGCCTGTAGGTAAGTCACCAAACGCTGGACAAAAGGATCAGAATTGGCGGAACTTTGAGCTTGGTCGAGAAGGGATAGATTACTGGTGGAGTTTTGGGTTAATCGAGCACTAACTACTAATGAATCGTCTAAATACTGAGATTTGGCCTGTTCAATCTTAGCGCCTAGTTCAGGTCGGTAAATTTGAATGCGATTGAGTAATATCTCAGCTGCTTTTTGACTCACCGTCCGGTCAAATGTCCAGATTCCTTCAAAACGTCGGGATGAGTCCATTTCCCCATTGGTAACCTCTAGTATTGGTGAGGGTCGTTCTTGACAAATCAAACAGTTTGTGTATGTTTTCCCAATAACTACCAAATGCCATTCTTGAGAGAGGGTATCGTTGGGTTCAAATGCCACGGTTTCGTGATACTCTGAACTACTCTTAAATTCTGTTTCCGGTGCTGCTAGTACATAGACTTGGGGGGTCTGTTGAGCAATGCGTCGATATCGATGAGCTTCCTGACGGTAGAAACGCTCTCGCTGGAAGCTAGCAATGACCAACGGCTGCTCTGAGCCAGCTAATACCTGATCTTCCATGGCATGGGAAAGTGCGGTCAAAGAAGACTTAAAGTACACCTGTGACCGCAGTATAGGTATAGCTTGCAGTAAGCTTTGCAGCACGGAAGTCGTAATAATCATTAATAAATTTTCATCACAAATGCTAGGTATTGTAGAAACCCCAGCTATGGGCGACGGGGAACGAAAAACCAGTCAGGCTCTTTAGTCCCAGTCAGGGTATGGGGTGCTGACAACCTATAGACTTTTTATGTGTACCTTTCTCAATTTATCTTATACACAGGGGATTGAACACAGCGAATGTTGAAGCCTCACTCTGTTTCAGATGTATCGGGTTAATTCAACCCGATATCTTTGTTTTTTAGTAATAGAGACATCCCCAACCTCCAAGCGTCCTTTACCGCGAATGGCAATCAAATCTCCAGATTTGACTGTATAGCTAGATTGTTTGACCTCTTTCCAGTTAACCCGCACATCCCCAGTGGTAATGAAATCAACCATCTTGCTGCGGGACATACCAAACCCAGCCGATGCGATCGCATCTAGACGCATGGAAGCTTCTGTTGTTGTTCTGAGTTTCTTTTTCGGCTCCTTAACCTTGAGTTCACTCAAATCAATCCTTTGAGTTTTGACAGGTACCGAACGCACCTGATTTAAATTCAGCTCCAGAAACTCTACCAACTCTGGTACGACAATCACCTGAGCACCTCGCTCTCCCAAGACAATAATGTCCCCAATCTTCTCTCGCACCAATCCAGTTCCCAGAATTGCCCCCAAGAAATCCCGGTGAGTTGCCGTATCAAACAAAAAATTCCCAGCAATATCCAAACCCACCACTTCTACCTGAGATTTATCCAGAGGCAATTCCTCACGGGCGATCCCTAACCGTTGTCGTTCTGCCTGAGGATATCCTCCCCAAGCCAGCAATTGCACCTCTGTCAACCGTTCAAACTGCTGAGCAACCTCTACCAAAACTGGCGGTGATAGAAAATCAGTCAATACCACCTCCCAAGTCTTAATTGCTTGATCAGCTTGGTCAATCACACGAGCCACATCCTCTCGATTCTCTACACCTTTTAAAAGTTCTTCTCTAGGTAGCATTCCTAATAGCTTGTTAAAGACTTTTGATTTTAAATAATTATTTCCTCAAATTGTAATTAGGATTTAGCAATAGGTAATTCGTTTCTTTTACCATCTATTTCCCATTACTAACTATACAATTTATCTTTATTAACTTTTATTAATTTTTATTTACATTTAGGCTTAGTTACTTCCCACTTTTTGTCCCTTTGGGATTTTTACCACCAAAATAATTGCGCAACCCTTAAATAGTCTAGAGGAACTCATACCTTTGAATAGTCTCCGGCTGAAACTGACGCATAATTTTAGTCCCTAGCTCTGTCAAACTCTCGGATCCCTGAACAACAATTAAGTATTTTCCCTGATTCAGACGGTTCCGATAAGGCAGTGCATCACCACTACCAACACTCAAACCAACCCCACCTCCAACGAAAACGCTACCCATTGCTGCTGCGATCGCACCAAATACCCCTCCCAGGAGATGATTGCCAATTTCGCTAGAGAAGCCAAACAGTTTTATTTCAGTTAGCATATTGAACAGATAACCCGCCGCAAATCCAAAGGGAACCAACCAATATGCCATTCGTCGGGCTCCCTTGATTCCCTGTTGTTTGGGGTCAATGAATCCAAACTCATCAGCACTCTTATATCCTCTACCCAAGATACTTACTCGATCCATAGGTAATTCTTCTTTTTCCAAAGCAGTATAAGCTTCTTCTGCCTTAATGCGGTTGGGGAATACAGCAATCACATATTTCATCGCCACTTGTGCTGATTATGTACATGTAAAGTTTACTTGAACTCTTGCTTGAGCTCCTTTTGATCCCCCGCCTCAAGCACAGGGGTTTTCAACAGTTAGAGTTTTGAGAAATTTTCCATCAAAGATGGGGGAAACTTAAAATCTTTTAGATCACTAGCGATCCAGGGATACCTTTGCCGTTAAGATAGCATACTGCGGTCAGAGCTACTGAATGTGAACAAATCGACCTGTTCAACTACATTTCCTTGTAGTTAAGTGCTATTTGATGATGGTTCATCTCTAGTACTCTTGGGGTTGATCTGAGTTTCTCATGGCATAGCTCCAGCACCGTGTGTATAGCCCATTAACCTATCTCCTGGTCATGTCTAAGGTTCTTGTTTCTGACTCAATTGATCAAGCTGGTATTGATATCCTTTCCCAAGTTGCTCAGGTTGATTTCAATCCGAATCTATCACCGGAAGAACTATTGACAATTATTCCAGACTATGATGCTCTGATGATTCGCTCTGGCACCCGCGTTACCCAAGAGGTAATTGAGGCGGGCAAGCAACTCAAGATCATCGGTCGTGCTGGTGTTGGGGTTGATAATGTCGATATCCCAGCAGCAACTCGTCATGGGATTGTAGTGGTTAACTCTCCGGAAGGGAATACTATAGCCGCAGCCGAACATGCCCTGGCAATGATGCTAGCCCTATCTCGCCATATCTCCGATGCCAATCAGTCAGTTAAAAGCAATAAGTGGCAGCGTAAGCTTTTTATTGGCACAGAAGTTTACAAAAAAACCCTTGGTGTAGTTGGCTTGGGTAAAATTGGCTCCCATGTAGCAACTGTCGCCCGAGCAATGGGAATGAAGTTGCTGGGCTATGACCCCTTCATTTCGGTAGAACGGGCCGAACAGCTAGGCTGTCGTTTAGTCGAGATGGATTTGCTGTTGCGCGAGTCTGATTACATCACACTCCATATCCCGAAAACTCCAGAAACCGCTCATCTGATTAATGACGAAGCCATTGCTAAGATGAAGCCGACTGCCCGAATTATCAACTGTGCCAGAGGAGGCATTATTGATGAAGAAGCCCTGGCTAAGGCACTCAAAGAGGGTAAGATTGCTGGTGCAGCATTGGATGTTTATGAATCAGAACCACTAGGAGAATCCCCCTTGCGTGAATTGGGGAAAGAAATCGTTCTGACCCCCCACCTAGGGGCATCTACCACAGAAGCCCAAGTTAATGTTGCTGTTGATGTAGCCGAACAAATTCGGGATGTCCTCTTAGGCTTACCCGCCCGTTCAGCAGTTAATATTCCTGGATTGTCACCCAATGTGATTGAAAAACTCAGACCATACATGGAGTTGGCAGAAACTCTGGGTAACCTAGTTGCTCAACTGGCGGGGGGACGCATTGAATTACTTGATGTCCGATTACAGGGAGAGTTAGCTACCAACGAAAGCCAGCCCTTAGTGGTTGCTGCCCTCAAAGGCTTACTTTCCCAGGCACTGCGAGAGCGGGTAAACTATGTCAATGCATCCATTGAAGCAAAAGAGCGGGGCATTCGGGTAATTGAAACCAGGGATGCTTCGATGCGAGACTATTCTGGGTCCCTAGATCTATCAGCTACCGGTTCCATGGGGAAACATTCTGTAACGGGTGCTTTGTTAAATGATGGGGAAATCTACATTACCAGTATCGACGAATTCCCGATTAATGTTCCTCCCACTCACTATATGCTGTTTACCCTACACCGGGATATGCCGGGAATTATTGGTAAAATTGGCTCTCTACTGGGTAGTTTTAATGTCAATATTGCCAGTATGCAGGTGGGCCGCAAAATTGTGCGGGGTGACGCAGTTATGGTGCTTAGTCTAGATGACCCCTTACCGGAGGGAGTTTTGACAGAGATTATGAAGGTGCCAGGGATTAGGGATGCTCACACGGTAACTTTATAAGTTCAGTACTGAATATATTCAGTACTGAGTGCTGAGTGCTGAGTGCTGAATATGGGGAAAAGGTTATAGGTACAAACAATCTTGATCCTTAACGAAGGAGCGTGTATCTCCCCCTGCTGACTCCCCACTCTTAAACTCAGCACTCTTGACCTCGGAACTAAGATATGGCAAACAGCTGGTGGGAAATTCAAATTTTGTGCGACTCTGCCTTAGAGGATTTAATCTTCTGGCGATTGGAGAAGTTTGGTTGTCGAGGAATGTCCAGCCAGCTTAAGGGACATTCTCAACTAGTGCTGGCTCACTTACCCCAAATACAAGCACAGCTGTTGGATTTGGCAGCCCTTGCCCTTTGGGTAAGTCAGGACGCCCTTACTGTAGGGCTGCCAGTACCGATAACTCGGTGGCACCTGATTGATGAGGAAGATTGGGCAAGTAGTTGGAAACAATACTGGGAACCCCAAGAAATTGGCGATCGCTTTTTGATCTATCCCGCCTGGCTACCCTTACCAGACCCTTCCGAACGGATCTTGTTACGCCTTGATCCTGGAGCAGCATTTGGCACAGGTACCCATCCCACCACTCAGTTATGCATGGAAGCATTAGAGATGCGTCTAGGCTACAGTGATCAGGAGAATGTGGTAGTGGATATTGGCTGTGGTTCGGGCATTCTTTCCATTGCCTCGGTGTTGTTAGGGGCTAAAAAGGTCTATGGCGTGGATATTGACCCATTAGCCGTGGGTGCTGCCCGCAACAACCGCTCTCTTAACAACATGTCTGAGCAGGATCTGGTAATAGAACAGGGTAGTCTAGAAACCTTGTCTAAGCTTACTAATGGTGAACCAGTAGATGGAATCCTCTGCAATATTCTGGCAGAGGTGATTATTGATTTAATTCCACTAATGAATGCTATTGTGAAACCCACCAGCTGGGGAGTTATCAGTGGTGTGTTATTAGATCAGGTGAAACCGATTGCTGATACCCTAGAACAAAATAACTGGATTGTCGCCACCCTCTGGAAGCGTCAAGATTGGTGTTGTTTTAATATTCGGCGTTCCTGATTACTGATTAGTCATTCATGCAAGTTGTTGGATAGCCAGTTGGATACGGGTGCCCACTGTTACATCGGTTTCAGTCTTGAACATTTGCGCTAAATGAGTTTTGATAGTCTCGCAATCAAACCCTAATAAATAGGGATAAAACAGTATTTAACGGTATAAAACCGACATTGACATTTTTATAGCACTAGAGTATACTGAGGAAAGAAGACACCCTAGTTGATGATGCCCAAAAAAGTAGGAGTAACAAAGAAGATATCAACTCAGATTGTCCCAGTAGTAGGGATGACTGAATCGGTTGAGGCTGAGTTACTATCTACTATGAAAAAGCTGGGCATTGTTCGGGCTGAGTCTTACAACAAGCTAGGAAGCATCAACTATTGGGGATTAGACTGGAAAAAGGCTATTCCGGAAGTAAAAAGTTTTAGAACTCCCGATACCTTGGGGCTGCCTGCCAAATTAATGGACTGGGTGCGACTCGTTGACTAGAAACCTTATCCGAAAAGATATGGGGGATTAGTCGCAAGGTAATAAACCTTGACAACTTGATAACCATGTTGGTGAGACACCAACCCTCGTGAAATCCGAG
>NZ_JAAHHU010000490.1:0-3167 GCF_010672095.1 Moorena sp. SIO3I6
CACTTTAGCAACAGCTTGCATTGCTAAGCGGGTTTCAGATGATATACAGGCTAACTGGGACAGTGATTTCAGATCGTTTACTGAGTATAATTTGATTTTTTGAGATTTAGTTTTCATCGCTTTCATCGCCGAATAGGAATGGATATTATTGATTTTTATTCACCTCAGGCCGGTCAGGATAAAGAGGTTAAACTCCATACATGTCCCAATCATTTTTACTTGTGTAGTGCGGTAATTATTTACCATTATACCTTACCTGATACGTAAGCAGTCCCTGAGGGGGTATTTCAAAAAAACTAGGTTTTCAGTAGCGCATGACTTTTATGGGCAAAGAGCCACCTCAACAACTTGATATCGAAAAGCTCAACAAGTTGTCATCAGTCAAACTGGTGCTGATCATCTTGATCTAGTAACAACATAAACTCATTTCTAAACTGAAAGTAGAGATCGAACGGTTCAAACTGAGCAAAGATAGTCATAGTTAAACCTTATTTAAACTGGGTTCAAGTGACCTTATCAAGAAACCTGACTACAAGAAACCAGTTAGTGAAGAAGAGCAAGGCTCCAAAAAAAACAACCAGGAGGAAATAGAGGACATTCACAAAAAACTCACAAAGGGTTTTCAAGGATCAATCTTATTGAAATCTTGCCCCCTTAACCCTGGATATTCTCTGGTTACAGAGCATGAGTCAGTGAGGCAGTGCAAGTGGAAAGCTAGCAGATAGCTATCCTAGTAGACACACCAATAGGAATAGTAGAGTATCATCCTTCGCACTGTCAATGTCGGGTTGCTGAATCCTATCCCTTAATGGGATCTGTGGCCATAAAATTCAGCATAATTTAAAGTAGGTTAAAACCATAGCTATAGCGTTTTTTATCCTAATGAGGTACACAAATTGTTTACCTCTTCCATCTTCTGAATTCAGTGCTCCGAAGCTCTGTTGGCGTTTGCGCAGCGTGGGCTTGGCCCAAAGCGTGGCCTACGGCCTTAGTCCCTGCTCTCTAAAACCCAAAAACTTGGATCTTACTAGCTTAAAAAGCGAACAACCTGCTAACCTGCTAACTTGCTATCCTGCTATCCTGCTAACCTGCTATCCTAGAAGACAGAGCTGATCGGAGGTGAAGCGATGCCGTCAATCTTTCCCGGTATGGATCCGTATTTAGAGCATCCAGATTTATGGCCAGAAGTACATCATTGGTTGATTAGTTTAATTGCTGAGTGTTTAATTCCTCAGGTACGTCCGAAGTATAAAGTAGCTATTGAAAAGCGGATTTATCCAGTTAATACAACTAACCAAGATGACGTCTTATTAGTTGGAATTCCTGATGTTACTGTTAAACGTCAACCAAATCCTCCCGATGCTCCCAGCTCTAAGGTTGCTGTTGCGCCACCAAGCACAAAACCAGTAACAGTAATCGTTCCTATGCCTGAAGAAATCAAACAAGGGTATTTGGAAGTACGAGATATGACTACTGGTTCGGTGGTAACGGCTATCGAAGTTTTATCTCCAGTTAATAAGCGCTCTGGTGAAGGGAGAGAAACTTACCTGAAAAAACGCCAACGGGTGTTAGGAAGCTTGACCAATTTAGTGGAGATAGATTTGCTCAGATGGTGGAAACCAATGCCACTCTTAGATAATACTATTGAAAGCGATTATCGGGTTTTGGTTAGTCGAGAAGAGCGTCGCCCACGAGCCGAGTTATATACTTGTAATCTGCCAGAGCAGCTACCAACTTTTTCCCTACCATTACGTCCAGAGGATTCTGAACCGATAGTAGATTTACAAGCTATAATTAATAGTGTTTATGAGCGAGGGGGTTATGATTACCAACTCGATTATGACCAAGAGCCAGTACCAGCTTTCTCAGAAAATAATCGGATATGGGCTAAGGAATTGTTGAAAACTGGTATATAGTATTTATCAATTGGGTAAGGAACAAAGTCCTGGGTTTTAGGGAACAGGGAACAGGGAACAGGGAACAGGGAAAAATTATGTATGTGTACCTCATTACTATGAGAAATGCTATACTTAGCTTTTGCCTCAGTACAAAAATAATTAAGATCGGAAGCGATAAAAATAAATTTCAGTCCTGAAATAATCAACTATTATTAATATTCCCGATTCCCAATTCCCGACTCCCGATTCCCGATTCCCGATTCCCGACTCCCGACTCCCGATTCCCAATTCCCGATTCCCGATTCCCGATTCCCTGCCCTATAACTAATCCAACTCAGCATAATCCGGCAACCTAGTATCAATTGGTTTACCTTGACGCAAGATAATTCGGTCATGCTGGGGACGGGACAAAAGTTCACTGAAATGGCGTCCCTTAAACAAAATCAAATCTGCTGGGAGTCCCACCCCAATCCTACCCATCTCGGGTAAATCCATTAAATCAGCGGCTGTCTTGGTTACGGCACAAGGCCAATCACCGATGGGCATATCTAAATGGGCAATCCGTACCGCTTGGGTAAAGACTTCTAATACATCATGGTCCCCAAATCCATAAAAGGGGTCTCGACAATTATCACTAGCCAAAGTTACCGGAATACCCTGTTGTTTAATTTCATGGAGCCTGGTGACTCCCCGCCAAGATGGTGTAACGTTAGCCTGTCGATCTTGTAAATAAAGATTGCACATCGGTAAGCTAACAATAGCAATTCCTGCTGCTTTGACTAACTTGAGAGTTTCCGCAACCTCCTCTAAGGGTTGCACTGCTAAACTGCAACAGTGACCACAAAGAATTTTTCCGGTAAACTGATGACGAATAGCAGCTTTGGCAATCTGTCGTAAGCAATGGGAATCGGGATTACCATTTTCATCAGCATGGAAATCTAGGTTAAGGTTTCTCTCCTTAGCTAGGGAAAAGACAGTATCGAGTTGAGCATCCAGGTCTTGGTTGCTATAGGCTACCCCCCCAAGTATGCCTCCGATTTCAGCAATTGTGTCGGCTAAGGTAATGCCAGCGGGAGTTTGATAGTAATCTAGTGTAACTAGAGACACCGCTTGTAGGGTAACTCTGTCTTGCCATTCCTTCTGGATGGTTTGGAAAACCCCTAGGCTAATCGCACTTTGTTCTCCAACCCAGTCAATGTGGGTGCGTATAGCTTTAGTGCCATGAGCATAGCTACATTTAAGTCCAAATTCCATGCGCCGATATAAATC
>NZ_JAAHHU010000491.1:0-3162 GCF_010672095.1 Moorena sp. SIO3I6
AATAAGGCTCTAATCCTGCTAAGATGATACCATTAATTGTAGCAATATGACTGTTAAGAGCGATCGCCACTCGTTTGTACTGAGTACCCAATAAAGCACAAGCCGTTAAAACCCCTTGAGTCCCTCCTCCAGTTAGCCAAAAGGTATGTTTAGTGCCATACATTTCAGAGAAATGTTTTTCTATGCTCTCAGTGCGAGGGCGAGTAAGAAATGGTGCATCATATTGATAGATTTCTTGACTGAGGCGTACGCTATTTTGAGCAACTCCTTGGTGGGCAGGAGTATAAAGACTCACCTGCACATCCTGATTATGAGATGCGATGAGCTTATAAGCAGAAGAAGGTTGAGTCATGGTTTATTTAAGAACTCTGTTGTAGCCAAAACGATCTTCACCCCTGAGTAGCAAAACTTGCCACTTGTCCAACTTGACTTTCTTAGCACCATAAATTTTTATGTCATAGCCATCCTCAAGCATTTTTTGAGTGTAAACTCGCGTATCTGGTCTTACTATGCGACCAACTACAGCCCATCGAGTGTCGTCCGTTACATTATCCGTTGAACCGTGAACCGTGCGCTCGCAAAATATTATGCACTGTCCAGCTTTTGCTTCCAGCAATTTGACCTTTTTTGGATCTATTGGATAATCAAGCTCCGAGTCGTACTTACCATATATTGTGCTGTCCTTACTCGACTGGCTTATGTGTTTAACTGGATAAATTTCCTCTCGAGAACCACAAACCATTTTCAGACAGGATTTTTCTTTCGGTGCATCAGTAAGTGCTATCCAACAAGTGACCTGGAAAATATCTTCCACATTAGGCGGTTGTAGCAATGACTCTTTCATATCCATACTTAGCCAGGTACTGGTTTGATGCCATTGCGAACCACTACTCAAAGGGGGAGTCCAAAAAAAGTGAGAATGCCAAATGAGAAGATCTGGTCCGAGGATTTGAGCACAGCGTTCTGTAATGGCTGGATTTTTGAATAGGTTTAGAAGAATTGAATCTTCTAAATGGCGTTCAAATACATTGATTCTATTGACAAAAAATTGCTCTACTTTACTCAATGATTCGCGCTCGCCAACATTGCCATTTTCTGGCTTCTGTGTTTCTAGCTCATAATCCCCTCTAGCATATGAAAATATCTTTGATTCCTGGTTAATAGCTAAGTCCACTAAATGCTCTTTTATCCGTTGCATCTCCTCCTCTGAGTAGCCCAAATCAAAAGGACCTAGATAACCGCTTTCATGGAAAGCACGAATATCTTCTTCTGTTAATTGATATTTAGCATCAACAACCGTTTTTGACTCATAAGATGCTGGTTCTCGCATCTTGCAGTAATAATCAAAAAATAACTTTTGTCCACCTGACTTAAATGCCACCCAAAACATGTGATTATTCCACCCTGTTGGTAATTCTTCCCTGAAATTTTTCGGTAACAAGGGCTGAATAAATTTCAGTTTGACCAGCATAAAAACAAATATCAGCTTGAGACGATACAAAAAGTGCGGTTTGTAAATCATGTTTTTTAAACTTTTGATTTGACGAATGGACTAAGTTTTATATTTAGTTACAGAAAAATCGGCTGAAGTTGCGGCATCGGGCGAATTGTACTTTCAACTGCAATACCATTACGTAAGGCTAACAGTAATCCCGCCGCTTCCATGTAGCTATTGACACGATAGATCGGGTTGCCCTGAGTTTCAATTTGCAATCTTTCAGGAGTAATATCGTATTTAGTGGTATTATCTTTAACTAAGATTACCGGCACACCTTGGTCTAAAGAGGCTAAGAACGGAATATTTCCCACTGTTGTTTCTGGCATTACCACCGCCGAAACATTCTCTACGGATATCCTGGTTTCCCCTGCTGCTACGGGAGTATCAAACCTTACCGGACGGGGAGAATTGATTAAACCATTGAGGGGCGAACAAACATAGGCACTGGAAATTAATTCTGCTCCATCCCTAGGGTCTACTAATTTACCAAATCCCGTATGTTCCCACTCCAATAATAAGGGAGCATGGGCAGCAGTAAAGGGATAAAAATTAGTGAGCATGTGGGTCATAATTGCTTCCGCACCGCCCCAAGGATTGGGGATAGATTCCCCTCGGTAGTAAGCTTGACGGATTTTATCGTCTACTTCCAAAGTAGTCATTAAAGCCACCGCCCTAGCGGAAGAATTTTCCACCACATCTAGAGCCTTCATCAATTCGTCCATACCTTTAAATTCCCCGGAAGCATTACCATACTGGGAATAGGTACAGGCGGTTTCCACTGGGCCACCCGTTACCACTACAGGGTCGATATTAATTCCCCCTACAGCGCGCAAGCCATTGAGCGCATTAATAACATTGTTTAAAAATCGATCATCTTTGGGCTTTTCAATAATCGCTGCAATGTTTTTGCGCTTTTCTGGAATAACCCCAATATTGCCTAGTAGTAACTGACAAATCAGATTCCCTTCCAGATAAAGAACATTATCCTGACCGAAATAGATATCCGACGCAGTAACGGCATTGGGATTAGTGACCAGATAGTCACAAGCGGAGGCTAACAGATTGGTACTAGGAGTAGCATCTCCGGCAAAACCACCAATTTCTGCTCTGACTCCTGTGGGAATAATACTAACTGCGACAAACGGTTGGTTAGAAACCCGTTGACGAATATTAATGTCTAGTAACGATGACCAAACCGGCTCTCTGTCTGTATCGATAAAGCTGGATTCAAAGGTAAGCGTATCTCCTTCAACCTTGGTTAAAATCAAGCGAATGGGGACACCTGGTAAGGGAAGCGCAGCAATTTTTTGGGAAATTTCTCTCCAGGTGCGCTGTGGGGGAGGGCATTGGATTTCAAAATCTTTGGTATAGACTTGGGTCATTCTCTGTCTTTAGTTACTAACAACTGATTCAGCCAACGGGATGAGTTTTACACTAATCATCGAGTGCCTTACGAGTTAACTCAGTCGTCTAATTCCCATTGATTCAGCAAAGGCGAAAACTTGGGGTTATCCATTTTTGAGCTTTCATCTCTTTGCGTAAGCATTCAGGTGTAGAGATTGACAAAGTCACCCCACTCACTTCAAAAGCGGAATCAGAGACAATTCGTGAGAACGCTGCCTGACTGCTAAGGACACAGCCTGACTCAGGAACTTTATGGTATT
>NZ_JAAHHU010000492.1:0-3154 GCF_010672095.1 Moorena sp. SIO3I6
CTAACGGGCAAGATGCCCGTTCCACCGGAAAATTCTAACGGGCAAGATGCCCGTTCCACCGGAAAATTCTAACGGGCAAGATGCCCGTTCCACCGGAAAATTCTAACGGGCAAGATGCCCGTTCCACGCAGTAATGATGCCCGTTCCAGGCACTAATGGGGTGTGGGCTAGCTTTAGCATGCATGCCTATTCCCTATTCCCTATTCCCTATTCCCTACACCCTAAACCCTACACCCTACACCCTACTCCCTACTCCCTACTCCCTACTCCCTCCTCCTCACAACCAATTTCCCAGCAAAATAAAAGCCGACCAGTAAATGGGGTGATTAAATGCCTCGCTCTGCAACAGCTCCTGTTGAGCTTGACGCAGAGCTTCTGCCTTGGTAACCTGGCCTGTGGCTAAGCTCTGATAGAAGCGAGTCATTAACTCTGTAGTGGCTAGATCGTTCACAGTCCAGAGACTGGCAATGGTACTGCGTGCCCCCCCACGCACGGCGATACCAGCCAATCCCAAAGCCGCTCGGGAGTCTCCTGCCGCTGTCTCACAAGCACTGAGGACGAGTAATTCAATGGGATTTTCTTGCTTTTGATCCGCTGAGATCAGAGTATTTAACTCATTGAGATTAATCACGTCATCCCAGGTCAGGAGAAAGGTTTCTTCAGCGACTGAACTAAATACACCATGAGTGGCCAGATGAACGATTTCGTAACTAGAGGTATTAACTTCTGTATTGAAGTTGGATTCAGTAAAGAACTCATTGAGTAAAATCAATGAAGGAATTTGACCCTTGATATTCTCTAATTCCACTTTCACCCCAGGAAGTGATCCTAATTTGGGACGATGGGGACGAACTTCCGTCACTCCAGCAGTGAGAACCGAAACATTTTGTCTGACTAAAGCTTTAGAGTCGATTAATTGTAAACTAGGTGCTACGGCAATATTATAGTTCTCAATTAAATGGTCTTCTCCGTCATAAAGCACCGACATGGGAAGATTGCGCAAAGCCCCATCTGGTATAAATACTAGGGTGAAGATATTACTCTTGGCTAATTCTGCTTGAATCGGACCGATTAACCAGTCGTGTATTGTTTGTAAGTTGTCCTTTCTCAGAACTCGCCAAGGACTAATAATATTTTCTTTTACCGAAGCCAGTAGTTTTTCTATTTCTGTTTTGGGTAAGTTCGTAGTAATCTGGCGCAGGGGTTGTCCCGGCAAGGTGACAATTACTTCCAGGCGGTCTGGCAAGATAATGGTATAGAAGATAGCAGCGTTAGGATCTATTTCGTCGATATTAACGGGTTTAGCATCTAGACAGGCATCCCGAAAAAAGTTGTCTAGTTCTGCTAGTTGTAGGGATTCAATCACATCTCGTGCTTGTTTGAGGTTTTCTTGAGATGCATTGGGTTCGAGCAGTAGTCCTACTAATTCTCGGTAGACTGGTTCGACGCTTTCTCGAAACTCAAACTGAAGATCGCTACTAATGGCGACTAGGTCGCTACGGATAGATTTGAGGGTTTGCAAGGATTGAGAATAAGCCGCGATCGCGGAGCGTGACCTTCGGTCAATCGCGTTTTTTTTATCTTTTTTTTGGTTGAGGATTCTGCCTAGTTGCCATTGCCATTGATAGGCTAAATCGGGAGCCTGGATTTCTTGGGCAATAACTAAGGCTTTTTCGGTTAAGTCTTGGGCTTCATCAAGACGTGATTGCTTTTCGTATAAGGTTCCCAAGTTACCAATGGCTTCAGCTTCCCCTCGTTTATCTCCTAATTTTCTAGCCAGCTTAATAGCATCGGCGAGATAAGTAGCTAGGGATTTGGGAGTTTTTAGTTGTGTTTTTTCAGATTTTAATAGGGTTTTAGCTAGATTAATTCTAGCATTGATAGCGATTTGACTGGGAGGTAATTTAGTTAAGGTATTGTCGATAGCTGGCAATAACTTTCTGGCTTGTGACCACTCTTTTTTAGTTATCACTATACTCAGTTGATTTAATTGCCCTTGAATTTTACTATCCGGTAAGGGAGATTCCTTGACAACTCGTTGATAGAACTCTATTGCCTCTTCTGTCTTTCTTTGTAATCTAGCTGTATCCCCCAAACTGAGCAGAATATCAGCAATTAAGGTTTGATTTTGGAAGTTTTCCGCTATGGCTAAACTTTGTTGTAAAATTGCTTGAGAGTCTTTGAATTTACCGACTTGGCGCAGCACATCACCTAGGTAGTGGAGGGCAGTACTTTTGAGTTTGCTATCGGGTTGGTTTTGGAGGGTTTCTGTGATTTCAGTTAAGGTTTTACTGGCTTGATTATACAACCCTAATACTCGGTAGGCTTGCACTTGGTAAATTTGACTTTCTGTTAATCTAGTTAAGTCTCCAAGCTCTTGGTAAATAGCACTAGTTTGCTGCCAAGTCGATAAGGCTTTTTCCCCTTGACCTAGTGATAAGTATACTTGTCCTTGGACTGACAGAATTTGGGCTTGTAATTGTTGACGATCTTTGGTATGATCAAGATATGATAGTTTGGTTAAACTCTGGGATAGGGTTTGTTTAGCTTGGTCTAGGTCTCCCAAGGTTTGATAAACTAACGCTAGATTTACCAAAGCGTTAATCTCACCAATAAGGTCCCCACTATCGCTGTAGTTACTAATAATTTGCTCCAACAATGGTATCGCCTCTTGGTATTGACCTGTTTCATAGAGGTGTTGGGCTTTTTGGTCTAGGGAATCGGGAATCGGGAATTGGGAATTGGGAATCGGGAATCGGGAATTGGGAATCGGGAATCGGGAATCGGGAATCGGGAATCGGGAATCGGGAATCGGGAATCGGGAATTGGTTGTGATTGCTGGAGAATTTGATAAGGCTTTCCCGGATGGTAGGAAGCAGGTTAATGCGATTGCAATTAGAAATGATAGTTTTTTCATAATAATTAAGGGAATCGGGAGTAGGGAATCGGGAATCGGGAGTAGGGAATCGGGAGTAGGGAATCGGGAATCGGGAATCGGGAATCGGGAATTGGGAATCGGGAATTGGGAATCGGGAATCGGGAGTAGGGAATCGGGAATTGGGAATCGGTAAAAATCCTGGTAGTGGTATACAATTCTTGACTTTAGCTCCCGAAACCTTAACCAGACCAACGCCTACATCACTACATCTTTACC
>NZ_JAAHHU010000493.1:0-3153 GCF_010672095.1 Moorena sp. SIO3I6
ATCAGCAATCAGTACCCGCGCTTGGTGTCCGCTAGTCAAAATTTCAGCGCGATCGCATTGCTCGTTTGCCCAGATAATCAAGGTATCTCCCTCTTTGCACAGTAGCGCTCCCCCTCCATTGGGACAAATTTTTCCTGAACCTGCTTCTCCTGGCAAAACATAGGTTGACCAGCGATTGCCATTGTCAATGTTGACAATTTCTACTTCTTCGAGGGGTAAAATCCCTACCTGTGCCAGCAAGTCGGAGTCAATCGTGACACTGCCCACATAGTGGCGGTTTGCCTCAGTCACACGCACTCGATGTAGCTTGGCGTGCATTAGTTTGATGGTCGCCATGATTTATCCTCCATTGAGTTTAATGAATTAAAATTCAATTGACTTGAACGAGCCTATTTCTGGACTTAGCCATTGGCATTTTACGATCTCTATTTGAGATTGCTATACCATCGCTCCAACAATCACCAAAAACCTAAATCACTTCGGTTAATCAGTGATTTATGAGTCTCGAAATACGGATTTTTTCTCGTCTGCCATGATTACTAAATAGGCTATTTTTAGCAGCTATTCAGTAATAGAAGTTGACACATTTTTTGATACATCACTATTTTCATGAAAATACATCGATTTACCTTTCTCCCTCCCGCCCTATCCCTTTCTATCCATTGAAATAGCCAGTTTAACAGTTACTTAACTGGCGCTCTAGCTCCTTTAGAAGCGGCTAGGGGAAATACTTGCACTTCAAATTATAGAAAATCATCTGTTTCTATCCATTCCGTGCTGTGTTTGCTATCTATATTCTCAGTCTTCTTCAGGTTTACGAAGGGGAATCTTTAGACAAGTATCTTGCTCCTTCAACAATAGACAATCTACGGTAGCATAGATACTGCCTTGTTTATTTTTATAGACTACTTCTCCAGACAGTGGTAAGGGAGCTGTGTGCCATACTCCAGGATGAATTGATATGCCGTAACTACCATCAGAGTAAAGCGCTACAAAATCTTCTGCTTTGACATTGTCCCCAGGAGGCGCTAATAGAAAGATACTAGGTTCACCATTTTTAGGAATAAAAGCCTCTCCTGCATCTAGATGGGCGCTAAGCCAATGCACTAGCACATAGTTAGAGTTAGTTTCAGGATCAACTACAGCCTTTCCAGCTGCACCACCGCGAGCATTTTTATGGTCAGCGGAAAGCACCGTAGAACCACGCCAATATACTTTGAATTCGTCTTCAATAAATGTACCATAACCCCCCCTAGCAATAAGAGGTCGTTTTCCTGGGTTTGGCCATTTACACAACTCTATTTCAACATCTTCAAAATCCGTGAATACAGTTCCTAATCCTTCAGCATTTTTTGAGTTCAGCTTTTTTAATGGAACGTCATAGTATTTGCATGGTGTAGCCATGATTTTCCCTTAAACTATCAGCAATTAGTGCTTTTTCAGCACTAGAGCAACCATTGGTTCTGTTTCAAAGATGTTAAACTCTACTCGATCCAGTATACTCCATGACAGCTCTTCGAGAATCTCTTGTAATGAATCGTTGCTTTCGTAGTAGTCAACTCGCAGGGTTAGGACAAAATATCCTCCAGACTTCAATAGTTCGAATAGGTTTCGCAACCCTTTAGGATGGGCGTGACCAAATGTGAATACCCCCACCGCCACAATCCCGTCGAATGCCTCAGGAGTAGAGAAGGTTAGAGGTTCTGACACATTTGCTTGGTGCAAGGCAGTGTAAACTTGCTTTTTCCTAGCTACCTCCAGCATTTCCTCGGAGAAGTCAACTGCTGTAATGTTGGTGTATCCTAGGTCTGCCAGAGCCTCACCTACCATTCCTGTACCTGCTCCAACATCAAGAATGCTTGCTGCTTTATTTGGCAGTACCTTTGCCAGAGCCCTAGCGGATAGAACGGGAGAGCAACGATAGGTCTCGTCTAAGTCAGCATCGTAAATGGTCGCCCAAGCATTGTACTTATCTTTTAAAGTTTTTTCATCATTAGTTCCGTAGATCCACGACACGCGATCGCTTACCTTTTGACAGCGATAGAAACTCCATCCGAGTTCCCGAGCTGTAATCGCCTCGCACATCTTATCATAGGAAGCGCTAAGTTTCGGATACTTGCTCAGAGCTAGCTCTGACAACAGTTGGTAGCTCTTATTGAGGTGTTCGCTCAAGTCTTTAGCCTCCAACACCATCAAGCCAATTTCACTGAGTGTTTTTGCGTAGGACTCATAGCTAAATGTTGGTTCAAACAGTAGTCGTTGATAAACGTGCTTTTGGCCTTCTGCGCTGATCTCGGACACTGGAGTGATCAGATCATCGAATAGGAAGATGCCTTGTTCTTGAAGAACACGGTAAATCTCCTTCAGAGCTAGCTCCCGCTGGTGGACATGGTAAAGGGTGGCTTGGCTCCAGACATGGGTAAAGGAATTGTCTGAGAAAGGTAGGCTAGTTACTGATGCTTTCTGAAAAGAGAGGCGTAGGGAGGGATACTCCTGAGCTAATGCCTTGGCATTGCCAACCCGGACTGCACTGATGTCAATGCCGACAACTTCACATCCTGTCTGCTGGGCTAGCCAGATAGCGGTGTTGCCGTTGCCGCAACCGATATCAAGTACCCGAGATTCAGTAGTCAGCCCACTGCAGCCGAGCATATATTCATTCCAACGGTGGCAAGCTGGGAGAAAGTCTTGAGCACGAGCGTCGGCTAAGTTTTCAAAATAGCCCCAGTGTAAACTGCCTTCAGAATCCCAGAAGCTACGATACATGCTGTCTTCGTGATCGTAAAACGCTTCTGTGTCCGCTTCTGTATATTTTTGTGTCATTTTGTTCGTCTAAGTTGAGACTTACAAGTCAGACTTACTAGATTTTCAAGGAAATTCCCTTCATGAGAGTAAATTCATAAGTGCTCGTTTCTTGAAATACTTCATATTTACTTCATATTTACTTGATAGTTTCCTTCATATTTCCTGGCCTTTTGGCCTTTAGGCCAAAAGGCCAAGGTCAATCTCAATTCTATTGACTAAGCTACTGGCACAGTTAATCTATTTAGGGATTTTTTTATCAACTATTAACACCTCCAAAACTTGGCTAAACCCTTAAGTTATTGCTATCTGAATTATCTAAGCTGGGGAAGCTTTTTTTTTCCAAGTCTC
>NZ_JAAHHU010000494.1:0-3144 GCF_010672095.1 Moorena sp. SIO3I6
TGGCTGTTGCCTGAAATTGGCTAGCAGCCGTGAAGCGATGATCAGCCACTGCCCACCAGACAGGAACTTTTTTAAGTCTATCTATCAAGAATCGTAGGGTGGGCAGTGGCTGTTGCCTGAAATTGGCCAGCAGCCGTGAAGCGATGATCAGCGACTGCCCACCAGACAAGAACTTTTTTAAGTCTATCTATCAAGAATCGTAGGGTGGGCAGTGGCTGTTGCCTGAAATTGGCTAGCAGCCGTGAAGCGATGATCAGCGACTGCCCACCAGACAAGAACTTTTTTAAGTCTATCTATCAAGAATCGTAGGGTGGGCAGTGGCTGTTGCCTGAAATTGGCCAGCAGCCGTGAAGCGATGATCAGCGACTGCCCACCAGACAAGAACTTTTTTAAGTCTATCTATCAAGAATCGTAGGGTGGGCAGTGGCTGTTGCCTGAAATTGGCTAGCAGCCGTGAAGCTATCATCAGCGACTGCCCACCAGACAGGAACTAATTGCAAAACCTTAGAAGTTAGAACTCCCGGTTCGCCTATTTTAAATCGAGTTAGAAAAAGCTGAAGGATTGAATCAGAGGTCTCGAGTATGGTACAAATGCACTGAGCAGACGGGCTGGGATTTTCCGGCGTCGGAACTGCACAAAGGGCGATTGGCCGATGGCCACCCTTGACGAAGGCAAGTTTTAACAGTGAAGTCTGTGTAGTGAAGTCTGTGGTTTGAAGATAATTAGGCCAAGATAGCAAAAACCCATGATGGTGTATGGATTTCGGTTTTGTGGGGGATTTTCAGAACTACTAAAAAAATAAGCAGCGCCAAGTATACCAAAAGACATAATCCCAACCACAAGCAAATCAGGATATATTGGTTGTTATGGCATTTGAACCGATAATCACAAACGAACGAGTCGATGATATCCCCGTACTCTTAACACAAATAGAGCAGATGGGAGTACAAAAGCTACTAGACAAGCACTTCCCCACACACGGAAATTGGAAAGGTCAAAGCCTTGGGGAGGTAGCAGTAATTTGGTTAGCACATATATTATCCCAAGCAGACCACCGTTTAAATCAGGTTCAAGCCTGGGCTTCCAAAGGATTAGAAACATTGAAAAGATTTGTCGGGGAAGGGTTACGTGAACTCGACCTTACGGATGATCGCTTAGAGGCAGTACTACGTTACTTTAACTGTGATAGAAACTGGTACTCTTTTGAGAAGGAACTCTACAGCAGTCTACTGCAAGTATATAATATACAGCCAGAACGAGTACGTTTAGATAGTACAACTGCTTCAAGTCACTGTGGGGTTAATCCCGAAGGGTTATTTCAATGGGGTCCGAGCATTGACCATCGTCCGGACTTGGCACAAGTCAAAATAATGTTGTCAACATTAGACCCTTTAGGAATGCCAATAGCGACGGAAATATTATCAGGAGAAAAAGCCGACGACCCATTATATATTCCCGCAATTGAAAGAGTCCGCTCAACGCTACAACAGTCAGGATTACTATATATTGGCGACTGTAAAATGGCATCAATGGCGACGAGAACTGAGATTGTATCCGGTGGAGATTTTTATCTTTGCCCTTTAAATGCCAAACAAGTAACTCGGGAAAAATTAATTGAATATCTTCAACCAGTTTGGAATGACAAGCAAGACCTGACAGCTATAGACTACGACTATGCTGATGGAAAAAATCGAGATATTGCTGAGGGTTTTGAACGAAAAGTTCATCAAAAAATTCAAGTTAACGACGCTCAAGATATATCTTGGGATGAGCGACAATTAGTAGTCCGGTCATTTGCCATTGTACAAGCGGAAGAAAAAAAATTAAACCAGCGCCTACAAAAAACCTCTGATGCTCTAGAACAACTGAAAATTCCCCGTCGTGGTAAGAAAAAATTCACTTCACTTGAGGAATGGGAATCGGCTGTAGCCAAGATTATCAAACGGTACCGTACCACTGGAATGTTTCAAATCGCTCTTCAAATCAAACGAGTCCAAAAAGTGAAAATACGATATCTAGAACGAGCATCTCAAACAGTAGAAGAACTATCCATAAACCTGGATTTTAAAATTGATAAAGAGGCGGTAGACCAGGAAAAAAAACTCTTAGGTTGGCGAGTTTATGTGACCAATCAGAATCCGGAACAATTTTCTTTGAAGCAAGCTGTTCGCGCCTACAGAGACGAGTATTTAACTGAACGAGGATTTGCCAGACTTAAGGGATTCCCACTTTCTTTGACACCAATTTATTTGCAGCGTGAAGACCATGTTACAGGTTTAATTCGACTACTTTCAATTGGTTTGCGCGTCTTGACCCTTCTGGAGTTTCAGGTGCGTCGCCATCTCGGGAAAAATCAGGAAAAGCTAACTGGACTTTATGGTGGGTTACCCAAACGAAAAACTGCCCGTCCTACTGCTGAAAGAATTCTGGCTGCGTTCAAGGAAATTACCTTGGTAGTAATTGAGGTAAAAAATGAAGTTTATACCCATTTGACTGCTCTTTCTCCTTTACAGCAGCGTCTTCTTGTTCTACTTGGGTTTTCAACTACTATTTATACTCAACTTGATGGTCAATCTTTTACTCCTGAGTAGCCTTTCTTATAACTCCCGAAAAAATGGGCGAACCGGGAGTTAGAAGTTAGAAGTTAGAAGTTAGAATTTAGAATTTAGAATTTAGAATCGGGAATCGGGATAATCGTAGGGTGGGCAGTGGCTGTTGTCTGAAATTGGCCAGCACCCGTGAAGCGATGATCAGCGACTGCCCACCAGACAGAAACTAATTGCAAGAAGTGCCGAATCGTAGGGTGGGCAGTGGCAAACTACCGAAATTGGCAAGGTTGGTGAAGAGCTCATTAGCCACTGCCCACCAAGGGGCGCGAAAGTATTTTTTTACTCTATTTTTTACTCTATCTGTAAAGAATCGTAGGGTGGGCAGTGGCAAACTACCGAAATTGGCAAGGTTGGTGAAGAGCTCATTAGCCACTGCCCACCAAGGGGCGCGAAAGTATTTTTTTACTCTATTTTTTACTCTATCTGTAAAGCTTGCTTCAGATGCGATCGCTCTCTACTTCAGGATGCATCTGATTAAAGCTGTTTGACCCAGTGGGTAGAATGGGAATCGAATGTGGAACAGACATCTTGCCA
>NZ_JAAHHU010000495.1:0-3125 GCF_010672095.1 Moorena sp. SIO3I6
TCTACTATCCACAAACGTTCAAAATACTTTCTCGCTCTTTTAACGCTTACCGGACTTTCTCTGTTTCTTTGCTGCCAACGTTGGTTTAACAAAACTAGTAAGTCTTTTAGTACTCTTTGAAACAATGATGCTGGAAAGGTTAAGAATCTTTGAGATAGGGCTTGTTGAGACACTTTCACTGCCTTCGCCCACAGCAAGTTTTCCCTTGCTAGCATTCGATTGAGCTCTGTTACTGATGGTACTTGCCGACCCAGTAAACTCAATACCACTGCCAGCATCTATGGGTTACTCAATATCCTGCAAATCATGTCTAATGAGCGGTAGTAGGCTAGTTGATTGTACACGCAAGGTTTGACTAAATCTTCTAGTTGTTGAGCTATGACAATGTTCATCTATATTGGGCTGGTTTCGCGGTCTGGTGTGGTCTCTAATACTTTTTTGGCGGGGGAGCCATTCTCTTTTTACCTTTGTAACCACCGATACTTCAGTTAGTCTACGGTTCGCGAGCCGCATATGCTGGTGCTCGAAGCGATCGCACAGTTTGGGGTTAGCGATCGCACAGTTTGGGGTTAGCGATCGCACAGTTTGGGGTTAGCGATCGCACTGAATAGTTTACCTAGTACAGGATACAGCAATTTCTGGAAAGTACTTGACAAATTGCTCTTTTGCTTAACTTGTCACCAATGCCCATTCCCCATTCCCCATTCCCCATTCCCCATTCCCCATTCCCCATTCCCTAGATTTAGTACTAATGTTGCTGCATAAGTGACATGCTCCCGTCCGTCATCGCTTTGGACTCTCCAGAATCATCTGGGTTGGAGATAGAGGCATTATACTAAATCCGGTTGTCATACCCCATTAAAAAAATGCTTAAATAGAAGCTAGCCAATGATAGAAAGTTAAATTTATAATTTCTTCTTTCATCTCACTCAAAACCTGACAACGTTTTACTAACAATTCTTCGATTTCATCAATCGTCTCAAAACAATTATTTACTAAAGGTTCATCCCCTAATTTTCACAGTATTTCTGCTGGTTGTAATTCTGGAGAGTATGGGGGCAAAAACTCTAGTTTAATTCCTGAAGTAATTTTTACCTTCTTACTCCGATGCCATCCAGCATTATCTTCTACTAACAACACTTTTTTTTTTGAGAAATGCCCACATCTTCGGGAGCATCCCATTTTGGAAAAAAGGAAAAACTTATTCGCGAGTTATGCTCGCGAATAATAACCTAACTTAGATATTTTCTTGCTCCGAGTCGAAAGAAATATCTAGTAAGCTATTTTTTAGAGAATCAATATTTTTTTGTAATTCGGAAACTATGGTTCTTCTGGCTACAGCCATCACCCCAGCAACATGGGCTTGACTTCCAGCCTTCCCCAAATGCTTATATTTACTTAGCTTGGGGGTATCACCTGTGGTGGGAAAAGTGGGTGAAGGAGCTTGTAGTTTATAGTACCAGTAGGCTTTTTGGGGCTGTCGGACTTGATAACGTGCTACCCAAGCATCTTCCGGAGCGAGTTCCCCTTGACCCTCGAAGAAACTTTTGTAGGTTTCGAGGCTGGCAATCGCCGTCTGTAAACGAGTTATTCTCTGTAGTTTATCTTGTTGTGACTGACTTGAAACTCTTCTACCCATTACTCTCAATCCCCATGGGACATCTATTCGCGATTATAACTCGCGAATACAGTCAAAGGAAGAGAGAATTTTTAAGGGCTTAAATAGCTAGTTGACCATTGAGATAGGCACAACGCAGTTGTAAGATATTAGCAACATTCTCTGGTCGCCACTGGGCTCCGGTTAATTTAACTCGGTGGCTGATTTGTTTGACAGCCGATTCCACCGCTCCGCTTCCAATTGAACAAATTTGCTCCCGTTGGAAAGAGTGATAATTGATTAACCTTTTACGGTGTTTTTTGAGATAGCCAATAAAGTTAGTTCCACCCACTGGCTTCGCCAACTTAAGCAACTTCATTGCCTCAGACACCTGTCCTTTCCACAGGTAAGCCTCTAACTGTTCTTTGATTGATTTATTTGTTTCTATTTTATGAATGTTTTCGGTTAAGTGATACCAGTCCAGGATTTCAATTCGATGCTGAGGCTCACCAATAAGAGCAAATATATTCCAGATGCCATCATGTCCATCTCCCAAGCAGTATAAGGGTACGGTCAAGTTTTGACTGTTTATCCAATCAGTTAAAGATAGATTGTCTTGAAAGAAGGCTCCGTAATAAATCCCTTGTAAGCGAGCTGTTTTGTATTCTTGCCAAACACTAGGTTCTCCTTTAACTTCCGTCCTTAAGCGAATTTTTCCGCCATCAACACTTACTTCGGATAACCCTTGTTTTAGATCAGGAGGTGGTAACTCAATTTGGTTAACTTTTCGTTCGCGTAGCGTGGCCAAAGGCCAATGTTGAGTGGAATGACCAACTTTGAGTCCAGTTAAGAGATATAAATCCGTTTCTGCATTGTGATAAGATTCATTGGCACTCAAGAGAAGACAGCATTTTTCCAACAGAGGACTATGTCGCGTTAATGGTTATATTCCCAAAGCATCTGCTTGTTTTTTCGTAATCTTCAGTTTTCCGAGACAACTTTTAATGGTTCGGGTTTTACCTCGTTGGGTATTGGTCTTTTTTGTGATAAAAAAAAGGCAATTTTGGGACTGACGTGTTCTAAAACTTGCTTCCTGACTGCAATTTCAATATCTGCCAGGGTTTCCAAGCTATCCGTGTCAGTATTGTTGTACAGGATCTCGCTGGCTCGTTTTAAACAAGCTTCTAGTTCTTCCCGTTCGGCTTTCTTCATAATCAAAGCGTATGAACATCTACCTCTGTATTCTACCAGCCTAAGTAGTTGAGCCTTACAATGGGGTTTAACTTCGCGAGCAATACTCGCGAAATTAAACCCCACCCTCTTCTTGTATTTTCCAAAATGGGATGCTCCCACATCTTCAGCAAATTTTTTAGAGACTAGGTTTAACCATTCTGTATTGACTCTGGGGATTAAATACCATAAATTTTTTCCAGTCTTAGGTTGGACAAATCCATAGACATACAACCATTGATAACGATGTTGAACAATCGCCATTGGTCTTTCTCCTATTTTCGACCATCCCTTTTTT
>NZ_JAAHHU010000496.1:0-3119 GCF_010672095.1 Moorena sp. SIO3I6
TGTCTACACCCTTAAACCTGAATTGTTTTCTCGACAGGGTATAGATAATTTTTTTACCTATCGTAAGTGGTTTAGCTTCATGATTCTCTGGATGCTTAGTGTTCCTATGTTTCCCCAGATGTTCATGAGATTTTATACCTCAAAAAATAGCAATTCCCTAAAAGTTTCGGTAGTGATTTATCCCCTAGTAAGCGCTATCATGTTTATTTGTCCGGTACTAATCGGAATGTGGGGACATATTTCCTTTTCTGACCTGACAGCAAAAGCATCTGATCAAGTGTTTCCGATGATGCTAGCAGAACATACACCAATCTGGCTAGCCTCTTTAGTGATGGTCGGAGCATTAGCTGCTTTGATGTCAACCTTAGACTCCCAGCTTTTGGCTCTCAGTTCCATGCTAACCAGAGATATTTATTTTGCTTATTTCCGTAAAACCGCTTCCCTAAAAGAACAAACCTTTGTTGGTAGACTACTGATTGTTTTATTGGCAATTATTGGTTTAATTATCGCCAAAAATCCCCCAGATACCATTACTGCGATCGCAACCCAAGCCTTTACCGGATTAGCAGTACTGTTTCCCACGGTAATTGCAGTATTGTATAGCAAAACTATTCATCCTCTAACCTGTATTGTATCGATTCTTGTGGGTGAAGCCGCAGTGATTGGCTTTCAGTTAGGGATTATTCCCAAAAGTCTTACCTTCGGTTTTCTGCCAGTTGTGCCTATTGTTGCCCTTTCCGCATTAATTATTATTGTCGGATCAATCAAGCCGATCCAGAGACTGGTTAATAGTAGTGAGTCTTGAGTGCGTCAGTGGTCAGTGGTCAGTGGTCAGCTATCAGCTATCAGCTATCAGCTATCAGCTATCAGCTATCAGCTATCAGCTATCAGCTATCAGTCATTGGCCAACGGCTGACGGCTGTTCGCGTAGCGTGCGCGTAGCGCATATGCTTACCTACTGAATCTGGAGTTGGAGAGTGTTGAGTAGACGTGCTTGCCCTATTTGTATTATAATGAATACAAATATATTACTGAGCTAAAAGCGTCTTGAAAACCTTGTAGGGGGGAAGCATTTCGGCAATCAGTGCAGGCTTAAACCCTAGTCAGTCTCTTCAAATACCTCCCTCTTACCAGCAGTAAAGAGACTACAAGGGACCCCAAGGGTGAACAACCTTCAAGCTGCCAACCTTCAACCTGCCAACCTTCAACCTGCCAACCTTCAAGCTGCCAACCTTCAACCTGCCAACCTTCAACCTTCAACAAACATCAACCTTCAACAAACATCAACCTTCAACAAACATCAACCTTCAACAAACATCAACCTTCAACAAACATCAACCTTCAACAACCTGCCAACCATAAACAAACATCAACTAGCCGGAGGCTAATATGTCCAAAAAACTCGACCAAATTCTTGTTGTGGATGTTGAAGCAACCTGTTGGCAAGGTAAGCCACCCCCAGGACAAGAAAATGAAATCATTGAAATTGGGATTTGTGTATTGGATGTTGTTTCTGGGAAGCCCCTGGAAAAAGATAGTATTTTGGTAAAACCAGAACGCTCAAGGGTCAGTGAATTTTGTACCAAACTAACTACATTAACCCAGGAGCAAGTTGACCAGGGAATTTCGTTTGTTGAAGCGTGTTCAATTCTACAGGATAAGTATTTATCTGCTCGGCGAGTGTGGGCAAGCTATGGGGATTATGATCGAAATCAATTTCAGAAACAGTGTACATCTCGCTTTTTGAGATATCCCTTCGGCACTAGACATATCAACATCAAGACCTTGTTTGCCATTAGTTATGCTTTGCCCCATGAAGTTGGTATGGCACAAGCTTTGGATTTGCTCAATCTACCGCTGGAAGGTACTCACCACCGGGGAGGAGATGATGCTTGGAATATTGGTTGGATCTTCTCAAGGTTACTTTCCCAATTAAGAACTACAGGATGATCTCGACTAGACTTGTTCCAGAAGTCGGGAATCGGGAATCGGGAATCGGGAATCGGGAATCGGGAATCGGGAATCGGGAATCGGGAATCGGGAATCGGGAATCGGGAATCGGGAATTTGGAGGGTGAATCTCATATTTGTCAATAAGAAGGGTAAAAGTTGGAAGTCTGGGAATTTTATTATAATTTTTGTCTAATTTCAAAAGCGAGATGCACCCCTCTTAGCTCTTACCTATTCCCTATTCCCTGTTCCCTGTTCCCTAAAAAAAGCTAAATATGTACGTAAACATTGTCGCAAACGGCTATATAAATATGAATCCGTCTCGGTTAATAAAAATTAGTAAATATTTAAGTAAACATCTTCGGCACCAGCCTCAGAGAATTGGAATCACACTCGCTCCTGGTGGCTGGGTTGGTGTTGAGGAACTACTGGCAGCTTGTAAAAAGCATTCTTTTCGGATCAGCCGTGCTGATTTAAATGAAGTAGTTGCCAAAAATGACAAGAAGCGCTTTTCTTTCGACTCCACAGGTACCCGAATTCGTGCCAATCAAGGCCATACGGTCAAAGTCGATTTGCAACTAGAAGTTCTGGTTCCACCAGATTTCCTTTATCACGGTACCGGTCACCGGGCAGTTGAGTCAATTCTGCGCCAAGGTTTGTGTAAAATGTCGCGACACCATGTCCATTTATCGACGGATATAGCAACTGCCAGAAAAGTGGGAGCAAGGCATGGTCGCCCTGTGGTTTTTGCCATTGATGCCGCAGCTATGCACAAAGCCGGTTACAGCTTCTATTGTTCGGATAATGGCATTTGGTTAGTCGATTGGGTATCGCCAGAGTATTTAGCAGTGTACATTTAAGTCAAAATGTCATCGACAAGGTGAGAAAAAGCATAAAAGCTGTAGATGATCAACAGGATAGCCATTACCTGCACCATACGGGAATTAGAGGAAGGCATGGTTATACCCCTTACCCACATGGATACAGCTGCTCCCATGGCAAAGCTAGAACTGAGTACCAGATAGGGCCAGTCATCGGTATAATATCCCCAGGTGGCTAGTAAAGCGGAAAGGCTGAGAGCTAAGTGCGACGCACTTTACGCCCCCCCTAATTTGGGACGCATCCCTTTTAGATTTGAGAATGGACTTGCTCAGTTAGTTGGGCAAGTTT
>NZ_JAAHHU010000497.1:0-3111 GCF_010672095.1 Moorena sp. SIO3I6
GAAACCTCTCACAGGTGCGTACTTCTAAAGCCAATTGGTAGCAAGGGATTGACCGTAGGTCACGCTACGCGAACGCAACTTCTAGGTTTTGTGCTTTTTCACCTTCGATTCTTTCTAAGTAAGCATTACCGAGATTGTTTTGTGTCGATGCCCAATCAATAGGAAACCTCTCACAGGTGCGTACTTCTAAAGCCAATTGGTAGCAAGGGATTGACCGTAGGTCACGCTACGCGAACGCAACTTCTAGGTTTTGTGCTTTCTCACCTTCGATTCTGTATAAGTAAGCAGCACCGAGATTGTTTTGAGTCGTTGCCCAATCATAGGGAAATGCTTCACGGGTGCGTACTTCTAAAGCCAATTGGTAGCAAGCGATGGCAACTTCTAGGTTTTGTGCTTTCTCACCTTCGATTCTTTCTAAGTAAGCATTACCGAGATTGTTTTGAGTCATTGCCCAATCAATAGGAAATGCCTCACGGGTGAGTACTTCTAAAGCCAATTGGTAGCAAGCGATTGACCGTAGGTCACGCTACGCGAACGCAACTTCTAGGTTTTGTGCTTTTTCACCTTCGATTCTGTTACGGTAAGCTTCACCGAGATTGTTTTGAGTCATTGCCCAATCAATAGGAAACGCCTCACGGGTGCTTACTTCTAAAGCCAATTGGTAGCAAGCGATGGCATCTTCTAGGTTTTGTGCTTTCTCACTGGGGGGGCGACGAAATAAGCTAAAACCCAGACTCTATAAGCGACCTAGCCCTTATACCTCGTTGATAATACTTTCGTTGTCTTGATGCAGTCGCTCATGGGGGAAACCCCCAAGACCGCGCTGCATCGCTTATTAGGACCCACGTCTCATTAATTCGGTTACTAACTCTATACAAAAATCTTTAAAATTAACCCAGGTGTGACCGTATAAACCAATGTAAAAACTGCTATGCCTCCGCTCTATTCGACCAGATTCTTTCACACGACCAACATATTTTTGTATTCCTTGACGTTTAATATGCTGACCTTGAAATGTTGCGGAAGTGTAAGCTATTGCTATCAATAAAACTAGAGAAATAAAGCGTTCACCCTGAAGCTTAGTGTCCTCTAAATTATAACCACCTGTTTTAAAATCTCTAAACATCTCCATGCCTCGCTTCGCTCGCCAGGCTTCGCCAACGAATCAAATCTTTTTTTATAAGCTGAAACTGCCGACTCTAAGTTAGAAAAGTTTGTCAGTAAAAACCATGGTTCTTTGGCCTTTGGCCACGCTACGCGAACGGAGATGTACCTTTGAGTTTACGTTGCCATTTACAAGCTACATTGAAATTAAAGAATCCCCTGGTCTTGGTCACTTTAACTCCTTGGATAAATAAAGATACTCCAGGGACTAAACCTAAATCATTGAGTTCAACCCAATTCTCTTTTTTATAGTCAACAAATTCATTCTTTTTTAATCGCAAACAAAAAGATACACCTAAGTCCTGTAAATACTTTGCTAATTTCACTGAGCAAAATTCTCTATCTCCTAACAGGCAGGTTTTATAGTTTTTAAAAATTGGAATAACCTTGGACAAGACACTTTTTTGTTCTGTTAAATTACTACTCCCTAACTTGGCCAACAAAGTCAAATAGATGGGAAATGCCCTGTCTTGATGCAGTCGCTCATGGGGGAAACCCCCAAGACCGCGCTGCATCGCTTTTATCCCAAATGAGACTAACCATGACTAAGTTAATACGACCCCAATTTGTTCTATCAATTGCTAGATAAATTAGGCTTTCCGAGGTAAAGTATCCTTTCAATAATTCTTCAACTATTGGGACCCAAATTTTTTCAAGTGTTAAGTTTGGTAATGATAAAAATCTTTGAATTCTTTTTCTTCTACTTTCAAATTTAATGGGTAAAGGGAGAGCATTGGCTATTTTTTCTAAGTTAACTTTTTTAATTGACTGTAAGAGATTGAGCAAAATTTTCAAGAAAATATATTCGGCTAGACTCAATTGACTTTTTAGGTGGTTTTGGTAAAATGCTGGTCACATTGTCGATAAGTAGGTCTTGTTGCAAATTTAGAGACCTACTTTTTTTTACCACAAAATGCTACTACCTTTACATAGCGAGCCTTTCAGCCTGTTTCGTCACCCCTTCAGGCTTTCTCACCTTCGATTCTGTTAAGGTAAGCATTACCGAGATTGTTTTGTGTCGATGCCCAATCAATAGGAAACGCCTCACGGGTGCGTACTTCTAAAGCCAATTGGTAGCAAGCGATTGACCGTAGGTCACGCTACGCGAACGCAACTTCTAGGTTTTGTGCTTTCTCACCTTCGATTCTTTCTAAGTAAGCACTACCGAGATTGTTTTGAGTCGTTGCCCAATCAATAGGAAAAGCTTCACGGGTGCTTACTGATAAAGCCAATTGGTAGCAAGCGATGGCAACTTCTAGGTTTTGTGCTTTCTCACCTTCGATTCTGTCAGAGTAAGCATTACCGAGATTGTTTTGAGTCATTGCCCAATCAATAGGAAACTTGTCACGGGTGCGTACTTCTAAAGCCAATTGGTAGCAAGCGATGGCATCTTCTAGGTTTTGTGCTTTCTCACCTTCGATTCTTTCTAAGTAAGCATTACCGAGATTGTTTTGTGTCGATGCCCAATTATAGGGAAATGCTTCACGGGTGAAAACAGTTAGTGCAACTTCATAGCCAGTGAGTGCAATTGAACTATTGCTGCCTTTGTCACCCAAGGGGAATTGTGCTATTAGATTGCTGAAGTTAAAAATACCTGCTGCTATGTATCCCGCTTCATCTGCTTCTGCTTCCCCCAGCACAATTGTTGCCCAATCTCGCAATTTTTCTGCTAATCTATCATCTAGTTTGTCTGTATTTGCTGCCAGTAATGGGTAAATTATCTGCGCGTCACCATTACTGTCTGCGGTTGCTTGTAGAACCTGTAATATAAAATCAAGTTGGGCATCAGATGTATTGTCAGGCATTACCATCAACTGCTATACAATAGTTATTGAAACATTATAGCGTTTCTTAAGAAGTCAGAATTCAGTGCGTAGGGTGGGCAAAATGATATTATCTAGAATTGTTAAAAGAACCAAAGGGTTTTTGCCCACCCGACAAGCTTTG
>NZ_JAAHHU010000498.1:0-3095 GCF_010672095.1 Moorena sp. SIO3I6
AAGGTTAACCCTTCCACAAACAGTCCATCATGCATCCCCTCCATCATTAAGATGAATACATCCACCAGCAATCCTAGTGCTATTACCATCCCATATAAGATCATATTGTTGAGGGTGTACCCACCAATCCAGAGCAGAAATATAGCTCCGAGAAAGGTTAAAGGAATCGATAACCCAGCAATCATTGCTTCTCGCCAGGTCAGGGCAATGAACAAGATGATAAAAACACCAATCACGGCCTGAAGCACATTACTGATCAGGCTATTCTGCTCATCGTGAATCTCTTCGTCCTGCCTGTAGGTAATCCGATAATCCATCCCAAAAGGCCAGACATTGAGGTCTTGCTTAAGAGATTCCAGTTCTTCTAAGGTTTTTTCGATTACCTTAATCGAGTCAGACCCTGGTACTTTCACTACATCCATGCTGACGGTGGGTTCAAACTCAGAACCCTGCCAACTAATGAAAGCACGAGTCTTTTCCCTTTCCAAATCCCGACGTACTAAGGCAACTTCATCGAGGCGCACTACCCTACCATTAGTACCACCCAAACGAGTGATAGGCAAGCTACGTAAATCTTCCAAGGTACGAAACCTACCGTACAATCGCACCTGAGCCCCAATCTGTTCGTTTTCAATCTGGTCCCAGGGCATATCCTGGTTAGCAACTCTGAGGCGGTCACTTACTGTGGTTGGGGAAATCCCCAAAGCAATCATGCGGCTGGGGATAAGTTGGACATTGATAACTTCTTTCCGTTGTCCTGCTAAATTAACCTCCCGTACATCCGAGACTTTTTCTAGTCTTTCTTGAATATCTTCCGCCGCCCGACTGAACACCGCCGGATCGAGATTACCATATAAAGCAATCGAGAAAATCGGGACATCTTGGGCAGAGATTTGCTCTATATTTGGTTGCTCAGCCTCTGAATTAATCTCTGGTTCAGCATCATCAACTTTTTGCCGCAGCAGTGCCATCGACTCCTGAACATTGGCATTAGCTTGGAATTCCACTGATATCTGCGAGAAACCGTTGAAAGAAGCACTCTCAACTTTCTTCAATCCCTTTAGGGATTTGAGTTCTTTTTCAATTTTATCGGTGACTTGAGTTTCTATGGTTTCTGGGTCAGCCCCTGGCCAAGTAGTAGTCACTATCGCCATCGGAATTTCCACATCTGGATCGGCTTCTTTGACCATCGACTGATAACCCATCAACCCACCAAAGGTTAGCAAAACGATCAAGAGAATACCAAATACTGTTTTCAGGAAAAAGAATTTAGCTAAACCTGAGGCCCGGTTAACATCAGGCACATCATGCCCATTATGCCCATTATGATGTAATTTATCCTGTAAAACCTCAGGTTTAGAGTTGGAGGAAACCAGCTTACTACTCATCAATTACCTACCAAAGGAAAACGTTATCTGACCAATTACGGCTCTACCGTAACTGTTATGCTAAATAAACAGTCTGTAATAGGGAACAGGGAACAGCGATGCAGCGCGGTCTTGGGGGTTTCCCCCGGAGACAAAACCTTAGATAGTGGAGCCTTTATAGTTAGCAGGTTATGCAGAAAAGGGTTAAATATTTTTTAATAAGGCTCCACTATCTTACGGTAAATTCAAACCATGAGCGACTGCATCAAGACGGGAACAGGGAAAAGTGGGAAGAGGCTGTATTCAGTAATTTTTGTTAGTTGAATAGCCTAATTTTCCTTGTGTATAAAGCTTTCTGATTTTTTTGACTGGAACTTTAGCATAAAAGGTACTGAAAAACTCCAATTACCAACTTACAAAATTCCTATACGGAGTTTAAATGAATTGTGATAATTTTTGATGCCATATTCCCTACTCCCTACTCCCTACTCCCTACTCCCTGTTCCCTGTTCCCTTTGCTATAGTTAATCACTTCAACTGGTGTGCCATCAACTAAGCGATTTAGTCCTTCTGTGACCACTAAGTCGCCAAGTTCAACACCACTTGTAATTTCTTGCAGAGAAATCCCCTGAATACCCTCTGTTACCGGACGCAGTTTGACGACGTTTTCTTGTTGATTTACAACAAATACATAGGGTTTCTGGTCTCGGTAGACAATTGCATTAAGAGGAACACTTAGGGCTGTGGGGTTTTCTTCCACAGCAATCCAAACAGAAACTCGCTCTCGATCCAGTACATTCTTACTTCCTTGGTACAGGCGGATGGTCACGTGTACAGAACGCTCACCAGGGTTAACCGAAGGACTGACTGAAAAAATTGCGCCTCGGGCTTTAGCAAGGCGAAACAATTCCTGTTGGGTGATGCCTCTAGTAGAGGCAGTACTCATGTCTTGATCTAACACCACATAAGCTGATTGACCCGGTTGCACCAATGGGCCATAAAAGGTGGGTAGTTCCACATCGACTTCATAAGCGCTAGGGTCATTGACAATGATAGGCACTGAATCGACTACAGTCTGATAATTACTAGTGTTTACACTGTTTAAAATTTGGGTTGTCCAGAAGTCTCCCTCTCGGATATTAAGGTGGGCTACAATTCCATCAAAAGGTGCTACAATTTCCGTATCTTCTAAACTAATAGTAGAGCGAGTTTGCCCAGCCTTGGCTGAAGCAATCTGGGCAACAGTAGCAGTTAATTGTGACTGGGCAGATGCTAACTGACTTTCAGCCGCTTTGACATTGCTCTTGGCAGCATTAACTTGAGCTTGTGCTGCTCTGACTTGGGATTGAGCATCCTCGGCTCTATTTCTGTAGACATCAACATCACTTTCTGAGATTACACCGGAATCGAACAGTTCTTGACGGCGTTTGAATTCAGATATCGCTAAATCAAAATCATTTTTTGCTGCTTCAAACTGGGCTTGGGCGCTGATTACTTGTGCTTTGGTTTGTTCTACATTTGCTTGAGCTTGAGACAAGTTAGCCTGTGCTGTTACCCTTTGGGTCTGAGCTTCAGCAGTTTGGGCTTCAGCTTGTGCCAGCTCTGCTCGCAGTCTGCGGTCATCTAATTTTGCTAGTAATTCACCCTTTTTGACAAAATCTCCCTCTCGCAGATCCCGTCCATTAACTTTTTTGAGATAGGTGATAGTTCCTGAGGTTTGGAAGGTCA
>NZ_JAAHHU010000499.1:0-3087 GCF_010672095.1 Moorena sp. SIO3I6
ACAGGCTCGCCTTGTCTTGATGCAGTCGCTCATGGGGGAAACCCCCAAGACCGCGCTGCATCGCTAATCAATAAGTTTTAACCTTTTTTGCATAGCCTACCAACCATAAAGGCTCAGCTCAACGTAATCAGGTTTCGTCTCCGGGGGAAACCACGGCAATAGCGAGTGGGGAGACCCCCTTTGGCGGCGCTGCCTCCCCATGAGCGCTTAGGTGCGCTTGACCCGTGGCGAATTTAATTCGTCACGGGTCGCACCTCTGCATCGCTGATGACTGATTTATTGATCAAAAAAAGTATTACATATCAAGCCCGACTCATTTCTTTAGTTGGATTAAAATTTATTCAATCTTTAAACAAATAATCTTTTTATCAAAATTATCTAAAACAATTGGATGATCAATCTAGCCTTTACATTTGAGATGTAAACAGAAGCGCGATTAGTAAAGGCAAGATGCAAGAAGCAAAAAGCAAGATATAATCAAGTATCTAGGGATTTTTGGTAATATAAAAAACTGTCATCCTTGTTTACATTTGATTTAAAAATGCTAGAAACTACGATGGCTCCACTGGTTGCCACTAAGGCCAACGCTGATGGTATAAAAGGTATCCATCCCCCTTGGAGTAACAGACCATAACAGACTCCAGATAAAAGGCTGATACCAACAAAAACAGCAATTCCCAAGTAGGATGGGGAATGTAAACGCCAAACTAATAGGCCTCCCACCACAGACCAACTACCAATCCAAAGCATTTCCCCCCACTGTGGCAACCACCAGAGCAAGGGTCGTTGCTTCAAAACGGCACTAATAATCTGACTACTCATCTGAGCTTGAACCATAACCCCAGGTATTTTGTCAGACCATGGCCCTTTAGTATAGGGAGTCTGGTGTACATCCTTTAAATCTTTACCAACCCCAATCAAGACAATCTTATTTTTGACTAAATCCGGCAGTTGGGAGTCAAGTTTACCCTTGAGTAAGTCTTGGAGATTAACTTGTTTGGGATTATTGGCACGATAATTAAGGAGTATCTGATATCCCCTTGCATGTTCTGGCTTTAACTGATATCCACCAGCATTGTGTGCGAATTTCCGAAACACCACATCACCGATTTCTACATCCCCTGCTGAATTTCTCTTCATCGGCGGGATTCCCTCTTCGGCTAGGTAATTCAGAGCCACTTGTAAACTTAGAGAGTAACGAGTATTACAATTATCCGGATAGCCCATCCCTAGAAGTTGGCGACGGATAATATGATCTGGGTCACGAGGGAAATCACTAAAGCCGATCTGTTGTGATGTCATACCCGGTGGTGAAGCGATACCAGGGTGATCATTACTTTTCATTTGGCACACCGCAATGAAACGGGGATTTTGTTTCAATTGAGTCCCTAAGTTAGGTTCAAACTCAAAGTCATGATAAATATCTAAGCCAATCACTCGCGGTTGATAACGGTTGAGTTTTCGCAACAGTTCTGCCAAGGCTGTATCGGATAACGACCCTTTCCTCGACCAACCCATCTTTTCCTGATACTGAATATCAGGTTCATCCACCGCAATTACTAAAACCCGCTCATCCGGCTTTTCAGGTGGTCGCAGACCCATAAGATGGTCAAAAGCACGTAATTCTGATCCTTGTAACAGCCCAAGCAATCGCATTGTGATCACTGCGATAGTGACCATCAAACTTACCAGTAAAACCCTTGGGAGTTTGGGATTCTGGGGGATTGGGGGGATTGGAGGAATAGGCTTTGGGATCAAGTCTTCCCAAGTTGGCGGTTCCAGAGCAGGATTCTGAAATATCACTGGTAACCAACTGGCACAGGGATAGTTATCTTCTACCTCCTCCTGCAATCTTTTCCGGGTTTCCCAAACTGAATCCGATAAGGATTTTTGCTTTGTGGCAAATGCGTTGAGAAAATACCTTAAAAACGTCTGAGCTACCTCATCTGGCACCCGTTCCCGCATTACCAGGGTTGTCGAGATTGGTAAACTAACCAATTCTGCTGCTAATCCTAACCCATCACAGGAATTAAAAATAGCCAATTTTAAACCATTTTCAATCGCATTGCTTAGACCATACTTTAACTCCTCAATGGTTAGGCTTTCATCTTCATTGATGAAAAATCGTCCTTGTAAATTATCTTTCTGGGTAAAACTATGACCAGCAAAAAACAATATATCACACCTTTCATCCCATAATTCATGGCTTAATTCTTTTTTTTTGGGACTGATTAAAGGGACAATTTCTGCATCCGGTAATTCCTCCTGGAGTAATGCCAAATCCTTCTCGATATTAATCCCGGTGTCATCTCCTAGAATTGCCAATAGTCTGACTTTATTTCTAGATTGGTCGATTGCTTGGGAGGGTAAGGGAAATTCTGAGGTACTGAAATTAACCTCAATATCACAATCGGACAAGACATCCCAGAGATGCCAAGGCAATTGCCAAAGTTTGATATTATTAGTTTGAATAATAAACCGAATCTGGTCATTGGTCGATAAAGATTTTAACACTTGATCCCGGAAGCGTTGAAACTTTCTATCGGTTGAATTTAGCCAATTATTGATCGCCTCTTCTAAATCATGAGCTGAGTTGATAATTGAATAGTTGGTTATCTGTTCTGAGGGAGCTGTCAGTTTCCGATCCGGTGGATGCAGTTTGATTCTCCCTTGAGCACGATAGCTTAAGAGCCAACTGTTGCACAATTGGTTAATCTCAGGTGCTGGCGGTAACCAACCGTCAATTTCTCTAGCCATTAAATTATTTTCATTGGCATCAATACCAATTTTTAGGATTACCCGAAAGCCCTTTTTAAAATCACCATCAACTATTTTAAAGGTTACTAGTTTCGTCATTTTTAATCCCCTATAATTCAATTTATTAATAGTATTTTCAATTGGGTGGCAGAGAAAGTCCTTGGTTATAGGGAGTCGGGAGTCGGGAGTCGGGAGTCGGGAGTCGGGAGTCGGGGTAAGAAACTTGAATGTACCTGATAAGTATCAGAAACGCTATCTGAAAACCTTCCACCTCACAACCTTTAACTTTCAACCTCACAACTTTCAACCTCACAACTTTCAACCCTAAAG
>NZ_JAAHHU010000005.1:0-92291 GCF_010672095.1 Moorena sp. SIO3I6
AAAGGCTTGAAAGCCTTGTCGGGTATGCCTTCTGCCTTCATGCAGCCAGCCCTATTTATTTCCTATTCATAATTCCTAAAATTTGTCAAGTTTTTTGTAAAGAAATATGTTTATAAAGCATAGCTTATTAAGGGGGATAATGGGGGATCAAGTTGTACCTTATGGGATATAGAATTGCTATAGCGCTTCTCATAGCTATAAGGTACACAGGATTTTTTTCCTGATCTGAAGTTCCCTATTCTCTCTTCCCTACTCCCTACTCCCTGCTCCCTGCTCCCTAACTTTGGAGTTACACTGCATCTATGGACAGACTCCGATCACCCCTATGGAAATTACCATCCAACTCCCCGATGAAATCGCTAGTCAACTCCAAGTAGGTGACCTCTCCCGCAGAATCCTTGAATTGATCGTGGCTGATCACTATCGTCAAGGTCAGCTTGGCGCTGCCCAAGTCCGCAGAATCCTTAACTTCTCTTCTCGCTGGGAAACCTACCAATTCCTCAAGGAGGAAAAAGCTTACCTTCCCTACACCGAAGCTGACCTAGACGAAGATCGCAAAATCCTTGACAATCTATTTTCAAAAGCTTTTAGATAAGCAAAATGGCAACCTCTCTAATAAATCCTGATCAAGATTTCGCTTTATGGGCTGTGCTGCTGTCAGCAGCAACAATTGGATTGTGGGCAGAACGTACTCCTTGGGGAGCTAAACTATCTGGGGCTGTTGTGACCATTTTGGTAACCTTCATCCTATCTAATCTTAGGATTATCCCACCGGATGCTCCCACCTATGGGGTGGTCTGGTCTTACTTAGTTCCTTTAGCGATTCCTTTGCTACTATTCCAAGCTGACTTGTTTCGGATTGTGTGGGAGGCTGGGTCTACCTTAATTGCCTATGTCATTGGTGCAGTGGGAACAATCCTAGGAACAGTAGTGGCTTACTATCTCATTCCTTTAGGAGAAGAAGGTTGGAAGTTGGCAGCAATTTTTTGTGCTACTTATATTGGTGGTTCTGTTAATTTTGCGGCAACCGCTGAAAGCACTGGGTTACGAGCAGGAGATTTACTCAGTGCCGGGGTAGCAGCAGATAATTTAGTTATGACCTTGTACTTTTTACTGTTGTTTGCTTTACCTTCAATGAAGTGGCTACGGGGAATTTTCCCTAACCAACGTTCCCATGAGAATACTAATTCTAGCCAGTTTAGTGTCTTTGATTCCCAGTCTCGACAAGGACTCTCTGTTATCGATATCACTTTGGCATTAGCCATTAGTATGACCACTTGTGCTGTAGGTTATGGTCTCGCTAGCTGGTTGGGCTTCAACAAAGGGGGAATTCTGGTGGTAACGGTTTTAATTGTGATGCTAGCGACAGTATTTCCAAGTTATTTAGGTAGGATAACCGCAGCAGAAAAAATTGGCTATCTGCTGATGCAGGTATTTTTTGCTGTAATTGGAGCCAGCGCTAATGTGGAAATAGTGCTACGAGTCGGATCAGTTCTGTTTATCTTTGCTGGATTAATTCTCGCTATCCATTTGTTAGTGCTACTGGGAGTTGGTCGATTGCTGGGTTTGGATTTAGCTGAATTGCTGATTGCGTCCAATGCTAATATGGGTGGGCCAACTACAGCAGCGGCTATGGCGACAGCACGGCAGTGGGATAAACTTGTTACTCCTGCTATTCTTTGCGGTACTCTGGGTTATGCTGTTGCTACGTTTATTGGTGTAGGATTAGGTAATTTTCTGCGCTCTTTGGGTTGATATAGTATTTTGAAATTGGGTGAGGTACTTACGCCGGTGGATTTTAGGGAGCAGGGAGCTTCGGAGCAGGGAGCAGGGAGCAGGGAAGTCGGAAGTGGGAAAAAATACTGTTTACCTCATAGCTATGAAAAACGCTATATCGCATTTTCCTAGGTTTTGGAAATATTTCCGGATCTAGGTAGAACTCCCTTGGATTCAGAAATAGTAGATGCACCCTGACTAATCCCTCAGCTACCCGCTGGGGTTTTTTTTTTGATCTTGAACAATGGTATCTGGGGTGACGTTTCTGGGGATTTTGGTTTTTGCGATCGCGTAGCGGCTCCATTCGCGTAGCGTGGCCCAAAGGCCAAGGAGCATCGCATTTCCCTATGTTTTGCCAATGTTTCCGCCCACCTTCTGCACTTCAAACTGTAGTATTTTGAAACTCCCCCGGCTTATAGCCTTGAGGAGTTTCAATCGGGAGCAGGTCAAAGTTGATGAACTATCTAGTATTAGAGCAAGCTAAAACCCATGAGGGGGCTATAGCTTTAGTACAAATGCTCTGCATAAGTGACATGCTCCCTGTCAATCTCTTATATAGCGTTTTCCATACTTATGATTTAGACAGGATTTTTTACCAATTCCGAAGTTCCCAATTGCGAAGTTCCCTGTTCCCTAAAATCCCAAAATTGTCTACCTCACCGAATTGAAAACCGCTATATTATTACTAAGGCTGATAAGCATTAAGTAATTTACTGTGAGGCTGTACAAATGGTTAAGATTGATACTCAATCGGTGTAAATCGCTCAAAAATGGGCTTTTGAGATACTGTATTAGGGGTAATACCAAGTATCCTACCAAAGCCCTGTTGACTAATTGCAATTTTTCATATCCTAGATTGGCGAAGGTATTGTTAAAAACTAAATGATGCTATGACACTAGTTTATAACGATAAAACAAAGAAGCTTGAATTTAAATTTACATGGGAAACCTTTATCGATATATTTTTCACTTATAAAATTGAATGGGCACTTATTAGATATGTAGTAGATCTAGTGAAATCACCAGGTAATCTTTCTCAAGATGATAGTGCAATCATAAGGTCAGTCATTGAGGAGGGGCGCAAGCAAAACGTTGATGAAATGGAGATTCAGATGAGCCGTGATGTTGCTTTGGGAATTAATGTAGATGGTATAAAAGGTGTCGATGTGACATTCGGAAGCAAAGGTAAAACAAATTATGTTATGAAGATAAAATATAAGTCTGATGACTAATCAAGCTGTCTAGTTCTTCTCAAGAATTCCTGTTTAATAACATAAAAGCCAATGAAGATAAAATCTGAAAAGCTGTGGTAGTAAACTTTAGCATGCATGCCTCTTGCCTTGCCCGCAGCGGTATATCACAAAACCCAAGGAAATTTAGCAGAAGAATTCCAGGGTTTCTCCCAAGGAATACCACCAACTTCTAATCCACATAACTTACTTTCAGCTATCAAAATCGGTTCAACGTTATCCCCACGTCGTTGTTTAAGTTCCAACCTCAGGTGACCTTGCATAGTATCCCGGCAAATGAAATCTAACCCCTGTTCCGTCGGAGCTCGTAGAGGTGTACCAGGATAGTCCGTTGTACCAGTTAACTCTACTTCATACTCACCATTGCGTCCTTGCATCTGCCAATTTCCCCAAGGCTCGATCTGCCAGCTTACTTCTGCATTCCACGGCACGAATTCATAAAATTTACCTTCGTAGTGAATGCCAATCAATGCAGCTGCTTCTGCCAACCCCATTACTTCCCGTCTACCACCACCAGCAGTCAGAGCCAGGTCTGGTTGATCGCTAAAACTGTTGCAATTGAGCCAAAACCACTTCTTAGGAAAAGCACGACCCCAATTTTTTTCCCCATAGGCCGGGACATTGGTAAAATCATAGAGCTTACCATTCCAATCAATCCAGCCAGTGGCTAAACCGTGGGCCATCAAGATTTGCCATCCTGGTTCAAATATCTGTAAAAACGAAAGCCAGCCAGCGGTTGATTGCTGGGGTTTTCCCTGATCTCCCCAGCCATAAATCGGTTTAATTTCATAGCGCCAATCACAATAGCGTCCGCTGGCTGGGTCCCGAATAAACCCTTGATTCAAGGTAGCTGTAGCCTGATATCCTTCTTTGATTTGATACTCAAATTTATCCGGGTCAAGGTATTGAGGAGTTATTTGTAATTTCGTTTTACCCCAATGTCCTAGACCTAAGGATTCCGATGACCCCCAAAACTGTTCCGGATGGGGGAAGGTACGACACAGATACTGATCATCAGGGCCTAGAATTTGGGCTGAACCCCCACTATAGGGTTGACCACCAATGGGGTCTTCAATGGAATACATAAACGCAAACGTCTGACCACAACTGGGTAACGTCACCCGATAGTACCAACCTTCAAAAAAGCGATCGCTCTTACCGTCCCAGTGATATCCGCTGTGGGGTGTTTGTATTTGATCTGCCATAGACTAGGGTTTTGGTTGGGGGATTTTGCCATTAAATATTATAAATTCAAGGATCAACTTCGATGGTGGGCAGTGCCTACTAACCCTATAGCAAACTTGGTGAATCGGTCTAATGCACTGCCCACCCTACATGAACTGTTCCCTGTTCCCTGTTCCCTGTTCCCTCTTACCCCTACTCCCTACTCCCTACTCCCTACTCCCTACTCCCTACTCCCTACTCCCTACTCCCTAATGCCCGATAAAAAGGTATTCACACCCGAAATGACTGCTGATGGCTCATTCACCTTCTTTTGTTCAGAAATTGGTGAATCCTATCACAGCCGACAAGGTGCCATAGAAGAAGCCCAGCTGAAGTTTGTCAAACCCTGCCAACTAGCGGAAAAAGCCCAACAGCCAGTGCTACGGTTATTAGATATCTGTTATGGTCTAGGTTACAACAGCGCTGCTGCCCTAGCGGAAATTTGGACACACAATCCCCACTGCCATGTCCAACTAGTTGCCCTAGAATTAGACTCTACCGTACCACAAGCTGCGATCGCTCAGGGTTGGCTGAATCACTTTGCCAATCCTATCCCCCAACTATTAGAGGCTCTGGCAACTACTGGACTAGTTGAAACCCAGCAATTGCAAGCTCAACTCTATCTCGGTGATGCCAGAGAGACTATCCAACAGGTGCAACAAGCTAACTTCCAAGCTGATGCTATCTTTCTTGACCCCTTTTCCCCACCCAACTGTCCCCAATTATGGACTCTCGAATTTATTCAACACTTAGCCCAATGTTGCTCAGACACCGGTAGACTAGCCACCTACTCTTGTGCCGCAGCAGTGAGAATTGCCCTGATCACAGCTGGGTTTACTATTGGCTCTACCATTGAAGTGGGAAATCGGCAACCCGGTACTGTCGCTAGCTTTACTGAAGCTGATTTACCTAGCTTATCAATCCGAGAGCAAGAACATTTGCAAACTCGTGCTGCTGTGCCTTACCGAGACCCGAATTTATCAGACTCAGCCTCAGACATTCTACACCGACGCCGCCATGAGCAGCAAAACTCTTTACTTGAAGCAACCTCCCATTGGAAAAAGCGTTGGTTGAGAGAGCAAAGGGAATAGGGAACAGGGAATAGGGAGTAGGGAGTAGGGAGTAGGGAGTAGGGAGTAGGGAGTAGGGAGTAGGGAGTAGGGAGTAGCAAAAGGCAAAAGGTGTTGCTTAATAATTGAATGATTTTAAGAGTGAGGTGGAATGGGCATCTTGTGTGGAACTGGCATCTTGTGTAGAACTGGCATCTTGCCAGTTTCCTGGAATGGGCATCTTGTGTGGAACTGGCATCTTGTGTAGAACTGGCATCTTGCCAGTTTCCTGGAATGGGCATCTTGTGTGGAACTGGCATCTTGTGTAGAACTGGCATCTTGCCAGTTTCCTGGAATGGGCATCTTGTGTGGAACTGGCATCTTGTGTAGAACTGGCATCTTGCCAGTTTCTTGGAATGGGCATCTTGTGTGGAACTGGCATCTTGTGTAGAACTGGCATCTTGCCAGTTTCATGCTTATTTTCGCGCGGGCAGGATGCCCACTCTACTCCTATTCATTCAAAGACTGACGCAACGCCAGGCAAAAGGCAAAAGGCAAAAGGCAAGACAGGTTTAAGCGATGTAGTCCCGATTCCCGATTCCCGATTCCCGATTCCCGATTCCCATTTTATAGTCATAATACGGTAATTTTTTACTTAATTAGTAATTAATAAGAGTTTATACCGGAATAATCCTATTTATTCTCCCAATATAGTAATCATGCTTCTCCGGAATTCTTAATTCTCTCTCCTGCATCTTTAACAAAACTGCCAATTTATGACATTGAACTGAGGTCAAGTCTTAGTATGATAGGGATGCAAAGATGGAAGCAAAAAGCTAATCTATGGTTGCAGTAGCAATTCTAGCGGCAGGACGCGGAACTCGCATGAAATCTGACCTGCCCAAAGTCTGTCATCGTTTGGGTTCACAAACTCTAGTGGAGCGTGTGCTCAACAGTTGTGTTTCTATTAACCCCTCCAGAGTGATAGTGATTTGTGGCTATCAGAGTGAACGGGTAAAAGAAAGTCTGAGCGCCTACACGAATGTAGAATTCGTTGAACAGAAAGAGCAATTGGGTACTGGTCATGCCGTCCAGCAACTGTTGCCCCACTTGGCAGACGATACCGGAGACTTACTGGTCTTAAATGGTGATGTTCCATTGTTGCGTCCCGACACCATTAAACAACTATTAGAAAGCCATCAAGCCCATAACAATGGCGCTACGATCCTAACTGCCCATGTGCCCAATCCCACCGGTTATGGACGGGTTTTCTGTGATAGTAACAATCAGCTGCAACAGATTGTGGAACACCGGGATTGCACTGATGCTCAAAAGCAAAATAACCGCATCAATGCTGGTGTCTATTGCTTCAACTGGTCTCAATTGGCTTTGGTCTTACCAAAACTCTCTGCGGATAATGACCAAAATGAGTATTACCTAACGGATACGGTTACCATGGTTAATCCAGTAATGGCAGTGGATGTGGAAGATTACCACGAAATTCTAGGGATTAATGACCGTAAACAGCTGGCCATGGCTGAGCAGATTTTGCAAGAGCGGATTAAGGATAGCTGGATGAAGGCAGGGGTGACATTAATTAACCCAAACAGTATCACCATTGATGAGACTGTCCAATTGCAACCTGATGTCACCATCGAGCCCCAAACTCATTTGCGGGGTAAGACTGTTATTGGTGCTGGTAGCAGGATTGGTCCAGGGAGTCTGATTGAAAATAGCCAGGTGGGTGAGAAGGTGACCGTGCTATATTCAGTGGTAAGTGATTCTGTGGTTCAAGATGGCACCCGTATTGGTCCGTATTCCCATCTTCGGGGTCATGCCCAAGTAGGAGAATCCTGCCGTATTGGGAATTTTGTGGAACTGAAAAATACTCAGATTGGCGATCGCACTAATGCCTCTCATCTATCTTATTTAGGAGATGCTACCCTAGGGTCCCGAGTGAATATTGGCGCAGGTACGATTACTGCCAATTACGATGGTGTTAAAAAGCATAAAACCCAGATAGGCGATCGCACTAAGACTGGCTCGAATAGTGTTTTGGTGGCACCACTAACCTTAGGAGAAGATGTCACTGTGGCCGCTGGTTCTGTGGTTACCAAGGATGTTCCAAACGATAGCTTGGTAATAGCTCGTGGAAATCAGGTAGTTAAACCCGGTTGGCGATTAAAGACCACTGAAGATTCCAACAGCTGAGCAAGTATAGGGATGGCTGTAAGTTGATCAGGTTGTTGCTAAATTCCCTAAATTGGGTGTTTCAAGAGGGGCAATAGGGGTAACAGAAGTAAGAAGGGGAAGCAAATGACTAAAGACTGCGATAATAATTGTTGAGGTAAAATTTAGCTAGCCTGATGACCTGGGAAATTGCTTCTGTTGTTGCTAAATCTGTTACCCCTATTTTAGGGAGAAAAATTCAAACTAGGCTAACTCCTGCCGACATCCACAAAGCAGTAGAGCAAGGACTCAAAGCTGCCCTAGTGCGAGAAGAACCCTTGGCACCAGAGCAGCGCCTTTTCTATTACTCTGCTCCTGATGCGATCGCGTTTTTTCTGGAAGACTTTTTCCAAGATAGGGAAGTACAGGAGGAATTACACAAACCCCTCCAAGAGGAGCACAAAGCACCATTAACCTCTTTGCTTGTGGAGAAATTTAAGCAGGTAGCCTCAAACTATGCCCCCACTCAACCACAAGATAGTTTTATCCTTCCCTGGATGGAAACCTTTGTCAAGACTTATACTGAGAAAACCAGCACTTATTTACAATTTCAACTAACTAAGGAAAACTATTTCCAGCAAATTTCCAACAAGATTGATCATGTTAAGTTTGCTGGGATGTTGGTAGCGACCCAGCATGGAAACCATTCCCTTAAGCTTGACCAAATTTTTGTCATGCCTGAGGTGGAAGTGTTACATCCTCCCAGTAGTCAGCGACCGGTAGAGTCGCGGGCTTTTCACCCTCAGGTAGCATTACCCGGTAAGCAATGGCAACCATTGCCCATGCAAACGGTTAAAAAAACTCTTGCCCAATATTTATTAGCGGTAAAAACCTGGCAGGTTACCTCTGCTAAATCCCGAAACGTCATGTTACTGGGTGCGCCTGGTTCAGGTAAAACCACCTTAATGAATTATGTTGCTGTCATGTTAGCCCAGAAGCAACCAGAAGCAATGGGGTTAGCGCCAGATCTTGACTGGCTGCCGATTTTAATTGATATTCGGGATTGGGTCGAGTATTCAGATATCAGTATTCTAGACTATGCACGGCAGTTTGCTGAAAAAACCCTATTGGTGAAATCCCTGCCTAAAGGTTTCTTTGAACATTGGCTGGAGGATGGACGAACATTGATTTTGCTCGATGGGCTTGATCAAGTCACAGAACCAGCCAAAGGTGAGGAAGTCGTAGGGCAAATTAAGGATTTTATCCAGCAATTTCCTAATAATTGGGTAATTATTACCTCCGATAACGACCGTTACCTTAACTCAAATATCCCCTGGGAGTTTTTCTGGAACCAAGATTTTTATCACTATCAACTTCAGTTATTTGATGACAGTAAAATAGAGGAATTTATTCAGCGCTGGTACTATAGTAAAATTCAAGACAACGCAGAATCACAACGACTTAAAGAAAGCCTGAGCAACTTACTATCTGAGCATCAGCAGATTAGAAACCTGGCACGAAACCCCCTATTGTTGACGATTATTACTTTAATTCACCGCTATCATTTCCGATTGCCTTTGGAGCGCTATCAGCTTTATGACCAGGCAGTAGACCTGTTATTAACCTCCTGGGATAATAAACCAGACGTTACTAAACCAGACATTAGTAATAATCAGAAGCTGAAATATCTGGGATTGAATGATTGCAGACGATTGATGGAACGTTTAGGCTATTGGATGCATACCCAGAATAGTAAAAAAGATAAAGATAAAAAAGGTAAGATAGTAATTAACCGAGATGAACTGATGGCTTGGTTTGGTAGAGAAATTCAAAGCCTGAAACAGATTCAGTTATACGAGGCCAAGGCAGAGGCAAAACGGTTGGTTAATTTAATTAGCGTTCGCGTAGCGGCTCGTACCGAGCATCGCGTAGCGGCTCCAAAGGAGCATCGCACTGGAATTTTAACACAACAAGGGCTGGATGGTTACGCCTTTATCCATAAAATATTTCAAGACTATCTGTGTGCTCAAGAAATTAACTATCAAGCCGATAATGAAGGTAATTTTGAGATTATCCTGAATCATATCCAAGACTATCTCCATGACTCCCACTGGCAAGACGTGTTGCTCCTACTAATTGCTCAGCTTAAGCCCAAAAAAGCCGCTAAAGCAATTCAGGAAATTTTGAATCACGACAGTCAGTATGAGTCTTGGTTACATCGGGATTTATTATTTGCTGCCACTTGCATTAGCGAAAATCCTCAACCCTTGAAGATAGCAGATAATTCCCTACTGCAAGAAATTTTAGCAGCATTGGTTACCCTAGCAGCCAGTGATTCACGGCGCGTTGGTTACCAAATTCATCAGCAAGTCTTTCAAACCCTTTCCGACTTGAATCAGACTGAGATTAAACTTGACCTTTTACAACTATTGAAAGATAGAGCAAACTCTCAGAAAGATACACAATCCCAGGAAAGCCAAGTGGAATTAGGGCAAAACCAATTAGGGCAAAACCAATTAGGGCAAAACCCGACATTCCTCAAAACCTTTTTGGCAGGGCTAGAAGATAATAATAATACCGTGCGTCACCAGGCCAGTGAGATATTAACTAGTGATAGATTAACTAGTGATAGTTTAAATAAATTAGACTCTCCTGACTATTATCTGACTACTCTCCATCACACTAGTCTTCCAAAAAATATTCAGAACTTATCACTAAGCGCTATTGTCAGATTAGACAATACTTCAGAAAGCTTAGTAAATACATTGCTGAGCTGGCTAAAAGATGACGATGCTACGGTTCGTTCTGAAGCAGCTTTAGCATTAGGTGAATTAGCTCAGGTTTCTGAGCCAGTCGTGAATAGCTTGTTGATGCGGTTAAACGATAAAAATTCTCGTGTTCGTTACTCCAGTATCTGGGCATTGGGCAAATTGAAGCAGCGTGGTAAAACCGTTGTGAGTGCGTTATTGACCAGGCTAAACGATCAAAATTCTCGTGTTCGTTGCTTGAGTGCTTCGGTCTTGGGTAAATTAGAGCAGCGTAGTGAAACCGTAGTCAGTGCTTTAATCACATCCCTCAAGGATAAAGATTCTGATCTCCGTTGTGCCGCTACTACTGCTTTAGGTCAGTTAGGTAATGGTCAGTTTGGGAACCTTTCTGAAACAGTCATCAGTGCCCTACTACCACAGCTAGAAGATGAAGATTCTGATGTACGTTGTGCCGCTATTAATGCCTTAAGCCAGTTGGGTAATTCTTCTCAAGTTGTGATCACTGCTTTGCTGGGGTGCCTCAAAGATGAAGAGTCTGGTGTACGTGCCTCAGCAGCTGAGACCTTGGCTGAGTTAGGTAAACCATCTAGTTATGTGTCCAGTGCTCTTGCACAATGGATTGAGCTGCACCAATCCTCAGACTATGTGGGTAGTGGGATTGATGCTCTGTGGAATTTGGAGATCGCACAAGGGAGTAGGGAGTAGGGAGTAGGGAGTAGGGAGTAGGGAGTAGGGAGTAGGAGCTGAGGGGTTGACCACAAGGCTAATTCTCATAAAAAATGGCTAAAAGTATTGCTAGGCAACGCTTTTAGCCATTGAGATACTATTTAGTATAAAAAATCAATTATCAAAATATCAAAGCTATACACAATAGCAGTTTGAGGCCACTAAAGTTAACAGCTTAGTCTAACAGGTACCGAAAAGCCATTACTAATGACTATCAAGATTTCAGCATCCTGTATGCGTAATTGTTCAGATACATTTAAATCGACTTAAATCGACAAAAATTCCACATCCTTAGTCATATTCAACGTATCCACAATCTTTTCGCCAGTATGATAAGCCGCTAGCAGAACTTCGCTAGTTTTGCCCCATGCGATCGCACCATTAGCATCTAGAGCGATAGCGGCAAAATCTCGCTGATTCTTCCGAGCTTCCTTAAATGAACGCTCCATGGCATTCACCAGGGATGAACCATCAGTGACTCGCACCACAATCCGTGCTGCTAGACACTCTTCCATAATGTCTTCCCCGATACCGGTACAGCTCACTGCTGCATCAGAAGTAGCGTAATTTCCTGCTGGCATCGCCGAGTCACTGACGCGACCAATCCGTTCAAAACCCTTACCACCAGTAGAGGTCCCTGCTGCCAGATGACCCAGGCTATCTAGTACAACCACACCAATGGTTCCCCTTCGAGCTTCAGAGCTGGTCACCAATTCGTCCTCAGCAATCACTCCCGCCATCTTATGGCTAAAATTGGCCTGCCTTTCTTGAAGCCACTCTTGTAACCGCAGCTTCGTCATAGGATTGTAAACCGGGAGTTGCAGGTCTCGTAACAATTCTGCAGCTCCATAGTCCGACAGCACGCGGTCATCGGAGCCTTGCAACGCTTCTGCCAGCTGAATCGGATGCTGCACTCGCGACACATTAATCACACCGCTGAAGCGCTGAGATTGACCTTCCATCAGGGACGCACTCATCCGGATTTGCCCATCTGATTGCAACACTGAACCGGTTCCAGCATTAAAGCGCGGGTCATCTTCTAACAGTTGGCAGCCTCGGACCACAGCATCAGTCGCACTACTACCGTTCGCTAACAAGGCATAAATCTCCTCAATAATTGAGTGGAGGGACTTGCGAATCGCATCAGCCCCTCCTTTGCCTTTTATAGAACTACCAGCACCACCGTGGATAATGACTTTGGGACACACCGTCTTCACAAACATACACAAGAATGAAGAAAAGATTAAGGATTAGAACACATAGTGTGAATTATGAGAGTCTGCTGTGTCAAGTATGAAAATATACAAAACACAAAAAGTTCACTGACGAAACCTTTGGAACTAGCCCTGGTTATCCTTGATACCTCATCTCTGCTTCACGCCAGATTTCCGTCTGCGACAGCGCTCTGAGCAATATTTGACTTCCTCCCAACAATCTTGCCATTTTTTGCGCCATGTAAAGGAACGTTGACAAACAGGGCAAATTTTTGTTGGCAGGTTCGATTTCAATTGCTGGCGTGTCATATTAGTTCTAATATAGACTATAAATACCTAAAATTGTAACAAATTATTAATTTAGATCAAGTTTAATAAAAAAAATCACAAAATTTAATAATTATATAGCGGTTAATTATATAGCGGTTAATTGTTTATTGTTAATCGTTAATTGTTAATCGTTAATTGTTTATTGTTAATTAACAACTTTTGAGTTTTGATTGTCTATAGCAATTCTAAATAGGTTGTGAAATTTCACGGGGGCAGGATACCCGTACTCACAAGGATTTTGGGTTTCGGAATTTTCACAACTCGTTTATAAAACCTATAATTTTTCATACTTATCAAGTACTTTGTCCTAGGTTTTAGGCAATAGGGAGTAGGCAATAGGGAGTAGGCATAAGCCAATTGACTGTACATCATTACTAGGAGAAATGCTATAGTAAAGGGAAGAAGAACCCTTATTATCAAGTCAGGTTGAATACCCATCTTTCTAGAGAGCGAGGGGAGGGTGGGAAGTCTGGGGAGATAGGGAGATAGGGAGATGGGGGAGATTTTTATTAAGGGTAATTATCCCGACATGATATATGACCTTTCCCAACTAATCGATAACTAGATAACAATTAATCAAACTAACAATTAATCAAACTAACAACTCATCAAACTAACAACTAATCAAAGAACCTATGCAACCTATTCGACAAGGCGACGTTATTTTACTTCCTGTAGACCAAATCAATGGACAACAGTTACCTCACCTAACCCTAGCAGAAGGAGAGGTAACTGGACATTCCCATCGCATCAGTGATGGTGTTGCTCAGTTATACGAAAAAAATGGCATCCTTTATCTACAAGTTCTCTCAGAAACAGCAACCTTAACTCACGAAGAGCATCAGCCCATAGAGCTTCCACAAGGTAGCTGGATGGTGCGAATTCAACGGGAATATGAACCTCAAGGATGGCGATATGTTGCTGACTAATGATGCCTAATCTCAGGTCTGAGGGAACAGGGAGTAGGGAGTAGGGAGTAGGGAGTAGGGAGTAGGGAGTAGGGAGTAGGGAGTAGGGAGTAGGGAGTAGGGAACAACAATTATTACAATTCATTGAGGTGCCCTATAAAACTTATAACTTGTAACTTGTCACCTGTAACTTGTAACTTGTAACTTGTAACTTAAAAAGTATAAATTACAAATTACCTGAATACAAAGTAATTAACCGAACTCGATACTATCTGTTCACACAAGTTCTGATCGTCACACCTTTTCCAGTCTAACCAAAGCATTGTAGTCTGGAATATCCACTTCAGGCGATCGCTTGCGTTTATCCAATAGCACATTTCCTTCAGGCCAATGTACCTGTAAATTTCCTGGTGTAATCGGTGCGATATGGATGTTTCCTTGGAATTGACCCTGTTGATTCCTCAGGATTACGGCATCGCCATGGTTTAATCTCAGTTTTTTAGCATCCACCCGACTCATCAGCACGGCCTTTCGCCTTGCCCCAGTAATGGCATCTTTCTGTTCTTGCACCATGCTGTTAAATTGTTTACCTCGCCTGGTGGCTACCAAGAAATGACCTTCTGGCAGTTCTAGCTTCGGTGGAGATAAGGGGGAAAAATGGGCTAACCCATCCGGTGTGGGGAAATTCCAGCCAAAGCAAAGATGGGCACCCCCATACTGGAACTGATCACCGGCTTCCTTAAGATGTTGGATACCAGCATACTGGGGGATAACCTGGGCAATTTCTGCCCGAATCGCGGCTGTGCTATCAAACTGTAATTTATCTGCCAAATCGGGACGCACTCGCCGTGCTAGCTCCATAAAGACTTCCCACTCCGGACGGGCTTCCCCAATCCGAGGGCCAGGAATTTCTGGACTGAAAATCACCCTTCTCTCGGTACTGGTTTCAGTGACTCCCCCTGGAATTTCGTAGCGAGTCGTGGCGGGTAACAAGAGTACGGTTTCTCCAGGTTCTACTAACATTTGACTGGAGAGGACAATATCCATATGGACTCTCAGAGGGATTCGCTGTAGTGCCTCTTTGATATAATCCGGTTCTGGCAACACCTCCAGGAAATTGCCTCCGACGGAAAATACTATATCCAACTCCCCTGAATGGGCAGCATCAATCATTTCCGCTGCTGTTAATCCTTTGGTGGTGGGTACTTCAAACTGCCATTGTTGGCTGAGCTTAGCAGCATTTTCTGGAGTAATGGGCTTGCCACCAGGAAAAACCGTGGCATAGCATCCCATTTCTGCTCCTCCTTGCACCCCAGAGTGACCCCGAATCGGCATTAACCCACAGCCTTCTCGACCAACAAACCCTTTTGCTAAGGCTACGTTAATGATGGCTCGCACATTATCTTCGCCACACTGATGTTGGGTAATACCCATGCTCCAGACAAACACAGCTTTATCAGCTTCAGCTAGCATCTTGGCAAAGGCGTACATCTGTTCACGGGAAGTACCGGAAAGCTGTTCTAGTTCTTCCCAGGATTGGTTAGCTAGGGTTGCTTTTAATTGCTCAAAATTAGTCGTATGATTTTTGATGAAGGATAAGTCTACCCAATGGTTGGCAATCATCTCCTTGAGGGTGCCATTGAGGAATGCCATATCCCCACCCATGTTGATTAAAAAGAAGTCTTCGGCAAATTTAGTACCAAATAAGGCACTTTCGGGAATCGAAGGCACCCAATAGCGTTCCATACCTGGTTCTTGGTAAGTGTTAATTACCACAATTTTGGTACCAGCCTTCTTAGCCCAGTGGAGATACTTAACTGTAACTGGTTGATTGTTGGCAACGTTAGAGCCAATGAATACTAATAAATCTGTGCCAATCCAATCTTGATAAGAACAAGTAGTAGCTGCTACCCCTAATCCTGCTTTAAGTCCAGCAGTACTCGGAGAATGGCAGATGCGAGCAGCATTATCTATATTATTAGTTCCGATTGCCCGCACTGCTTTTTGGGCAGCGTAGTAGGTTTCATTTACTGTACCTCTACTGGTGAGATAAACGCTGAATCGGTTAGTGCTGCTATCAATGGGTGAAGGTAAACTATTCCTTAGGGAATCACTGATTAATTCCAGTGCTTTATCCCAACTAATTCGACGAAATCCTTGCTCCCCTCGTTGCCGCATCATGGGGTAAGCAAGCCGTCCTAAATCCCGCAGTTGGATACTTTTTTTCCTCTGAAGCTGAGAGACATCTGCTAAGATTTCGGGGTCAAATGCTGCCATGGTATTCATCCGCAACAGCCGCAGCCGGACATTACAGACATGGACGCCATCAAGAGTCCAGTCTTTCATACCAGTAGTGCCAAGGGCGCAACCGTCGCACACTCCCTGATTTAAGATATCCCAAGCATAGGATAACTGGTCTCGGTTTTCCCAAGCTGCTCTGAAGACTTCCCAATAATTGTTCGGGTATTGTTCACCAATACCGAATGGTTTCCAGTTTGCCCAGTGGGAAGGAGTCCAGCGTTTTTTGGGTTGACGCAGCATGAGTTTGGAGTAACGTTAAAATCTGGGGACTTGATTACGTTACCATAAACTTATAGCAATTATCATAGCTATTAGGTAAACAATTTCTGGATTTTAGGGAGCAGGGAGCAGGGAGCAGGGAATAGGGAATAGGGAATAGGGAATAGGGAATAGGGAACAGGGAACAAAAATTATCACAATTACTCTAGGGATTACTATATAATAAATAACTTAATTTAAGGAAATGCTTAGGATGAAATGTTGGAGGGAATATAACGGTTTATTGGTGTCAATAAAACTGATGGTTAAAGGGTTGGTTGCTAGGAATTTTTGTGTTTGTTGATAGCAGAGCGATCGCTTAATTTAGGAATACCATAAAAAGTTATATAAATCTATAGTTTTTATAAAATAGGTGAGCTAAATTTTTAATGTTAAAGAATAGGGCATAACGATGCAGTTCTACTCCCTACTCCCTACTCCCTACTCCCTACTCCCTACTCCCTACTCCCTAAAACCCAAGACTAAAGTACCTCAACCAATTGAAAACTACATCAAGTATGAATCAGCACCGTAGCAAAACTAAATCCCAAGTCTGGGTAGTGGACAACAGCCAAGTGCGATCGCGTTTAGATCAACTGGCAACAGAAGAACCCTTGGAAATTCGCCTGACCTCCCCCCAGAAAACCGTTGCGGTGACGATGCGCACCCCAGGGGCAGATTTTGAACTAGCAGCAGGGTTCCTCTATAGTGAAGGAATTGTGAAAGATCGGGATGATATTCAACGGATTAGCTACTGTGTGGATTCTAATCGAGATGGTGAGCAGCGCTATAACATTGTGAATGTGGCTCTGAGGGAAGAACTTACTCCAGATTTGCAGCCCCTGGAACGCCACTTTTTTACCACCAGCGCCTGTGGAATTTGTGGAAAAGCTAGTCTTGAGGCACTACGGTTGCGAGGGTGTCCAGTGATGTCTGATGCTATGGAAGTTAGCACTGAGGTGATTTACAGCCTCTCGGAACAGCTGCGTTCAGCTCAATCAGTGTTTTCCACAACTGGGGGAATCCATGCTGCTGGGTTGTTTAATTCCCAAGGAGAGTTACTCTGTTTACAAGAGGATGTAGGACGTCACAATGCTGTGGATAAATTGGTGGGTTCAGCGTTATTAACTAATCAACTGCCCTTAAGCGATCGCATTGTCATGGTCAGTGGGCGCTCTAGTTTTGAGATTTTACAGAAATGTCTGATGGCTAGGGTACCAATTGTTTGCGCAGTATCTGCTCCCAGCAGTCTAGCGGTAACCCTAGCCAGAGAGTTTGGGATTACTCTAGTGGGATTTCTGCGGGGAAAACGGTTTAATGTTTATTCTGGGAAAGAGCGTATTTGCAGTTTTTTTGATCATGGTTGATATGTCAGCATTCAGCGGTCAGCTGTCAGCTGTCAGCATTCCGTAACTCAGATTAAACTTTTGCTTACCTGTTGTCTTGTCCAGTCGCTTATTCAAAAGCTGTTTGGTGTAGCTTATCCTATGCCCATAAGCACATCAAGTACCGTGGCACAGGCTAGAAGCCTGTGCCACCCATTAGCTGATAGCTGATAGCTGATAGCTGATAGCTGATAGCTGATAGCTGATAGCTGATAACTTACGCTAGATTAACAAACAACAAAATCCTTAACCGTAATCATATTGGCGCTCACATCAGTCAAGAAAGCTAACGGTTGATTATTTTGAGTTGTGATCCAGGTGTCACCATTTTGTTCCAAGATAGAAAGTGACCCAAAGGTTAGACCTCCCTCTAATTTCAACAAATCTACACCATCTTCAAAGTCAGCAATGGTGTTCTTGCCTGCTGTGGACAAGACAAACATGTCTTCTCCAGCGCCACCAGTCAGGATGTTATCTCCTTGACCACCATTGAGGAGGTCGTCACCGCTACCGCCAAAGAGTTGATCTTGACCTTGACCGCCTAAGAGGGTGTCATTGCCAGCCTCTCCAAATAAGTTATCGTCACCATCACCGCCCTTAAGGCTGTCATCACCACTACCACCGTACAGTTCATCCTGACCACTGCCGCCTAACAGGGTGTCATTACCCTCGTCTCCAAATAACTTATCGTCACCGCCGTCACCGTCAATAAAATCATCACCTGCTAGACCTTCGGCAATATCTTGACCGGTCAACAGATTGATGATATCATTCTTTGGGGTCAGGGTCAGATTATCGTCGTTGGGGGTTGCGACAATGGAACTTGAGAAAGAGGTAGTGTTGAGCAGTACTGAGACGTTGTCGGAGCCAGAGTTGGCCGTCGCAATGTCTGGTTTACCATCACTGTTGAAATCCCCTACGGTGATGGAAGAGGGATTACTGCCCACATCAAACTGACCAGAAGGGGTAAAGTCTCCTGCACCATTCCCTAATAGCAGTGAGACGTTACCATCTAGTGAGACTAAGGGATCTATAACACTTGCTGCTGCAATGTCCAAGTTGTGATCACCATTGAAGTCCCCCACGGCGACTTCAGAACCAAAACCTGTTGTAAATGGTATGGGAGAACCAAAGGTACCATTTCCATTCCCCAACAGCACCGCGATTTCGTTCTCAGCACCGGAACCACTTCCTATCACTAAGTCTAGATTGCCATCTTTGTCGAAGTCTCCCACAGCATCAGGAGCAGCAAAATCCACACCTGTTGGAATCAATATACTAGGCTGAAAGGTTCTTGTCCCGGTTCCTAACAGCAGCGAGACTTGGTTACCTTGAGGCCCTGTCACTATATCCAGGTAACCATCCTTGTTGAAGTCCCCCACAGAGGTAGAAAAGCCAGCAACCCCAGTCGTAAAATCCCTAGTAAGTGGAAAGCTCCCCATCCCATTTCCGAACAACACCGAGACTATACCGGAAAATCTTCCCACCGCTATATCCAAATTTAGATCGCGGTCGAAGTCCCCCACGGCCACTGATTGAGGAATATCTCCTTGGTTGACTTGGGTGGCAGAACCAAAGCTGCCATTTCCATTTCCTAGCAAAACTGAGACAGTGTTATCAGTAGAGGATTCAAAAGGAGTACCGGAGTCTGCCGTCACCAAATCCAGATTACCATCCTTGTTGAAGTCTCCCACCGCAACGTCAACGGGATTTCGTCCCACGGCAAAGTTCCCACTTAAGGTATAGCTTCCTGCGCCATTATTTAACAGCACCGAGACGTTATCAGAGTTCAAGTTCGCTGTTACCAAGTCCAAATCACCATCATGGTCAAAGTCTCCGGTGGCGATGGAAACAGGACTATTTCCTACTGCAAAGTTGTTAGCGTTGCTAAAGGAAACAACAAAAACTCCTTGATATACCTGCATCAATTCCGGCAAAAATGCTGAATCTACACCAATCTGACCCGTACAACATTCTAGATTCCAATCACCACCCAAGGCAGCATTACCCGTGCGGTTCCCAGAAGCAGCAATCTCAGTACCAGTTATTTGGTGCAGTCGTTCCAAAAATTCTGTACCAGCATCTCCAGTAGCAACATTGCAGCCGTAGAGGAGAATAGGAGTGGGTGAATCAGTGGTTGACCAAGTTTTTAATTGAGGGGTGTAATGATTTAGAGTATCTAGACTAAGTTGGCTATTTCCTAAATACAAACACCCCGGTGAACCGTGAGAAACGATGTGAATAGCAGTAATATCAGTGCGTCGTTGCAGAGCCTTGGTAATTTGTTCAACGCCATCCTGTGTAGAGTCCAGGACAATTACCTCAGCTTCCGGTACCGTACCATTAACTAAACTCTGATAATCATCAACCCCTGAGTCAATAAAGACAATAGTGCTAGAGGTTTTGGAGTGACTTCCCAAAGCATTGTGTACCTCAGTTTCCCCAAAGTTCAACGACTTATCGAGTTCGTTTATCCTGGCATCTTTGATATCAAACATGCTAAAATGCCCCTTTATGATGTGTTGGTTTGTAACAGTAGCCACTGGTGAAATTGCTACTAGTCTCAGCAGTCCTCTAAAATCCCGTTGATTACTGTAAGCATCCTGCACATTATTATTAGTAGGTGGCTGCCATCCACCTACTAATCGTGACAATTTGCCAACAGAACCAAGCATTCGATAATCAGGGTTTTACTGATTACACTCTCAACCCAAATTACCAATCAGATATTTAGGATAATATTTGCAACCTCAGATATCCTAACTACCAATCCGGCCAATGTAGGTGAAGCTTTGATGAAGTATCACTCAAGTTTTATGAAATTTAAGTTAAGCAGGGCTTTCACATTTATTCATTTATTGCCTTTATAAATGAAATGTAAACCTATGATGTCTTTTTTTATTGTCCAAGAAAACTCCGAATCTCTTTCTCCTCTTGCCTTTTGCCTCTTGAATTTTGCCTTCTCTGGCAATACGTGTGTTTACAACTCAAATACAAACGCTATAGCAGTTCTCAATTGGGTGAGGTACCTCGTCTTGGGTTAATGGCAGTAGCAATGCAGTCCCTAATGGGAGAAACCCCCTCAGCTCGGCGCTGCATCGCTTCTCTATACCCCACACCCCACACCCTACACCCTACACCCTACACCCTACACCCCACACCCTACTCCCAGTAAGGCTCACAAGGCTGCTTGTCACCCCGTCGAGCCTAGCTTAAATTATTGATTAACCTGAAAAATCCCAAAAAAAGTGCTTCAACCTCTCACAGGAGATAATCTTCACCGAGAGGAAAGCATACACTTAGGAAAAACCCAAATGGAAATAAAAAATAACTTGCTACCTAAGCAATAATCTTCGTATTATAGCACTACTGACCAGAAAAGGAGTGTTTGATGAGATTACCCAAACAAGTAGCACCAGTCAAAAGACCGGATCTGATTCAACCCTATCGGGCAGTGGATGTGGTTCATGGTAGAGGCGAAGACTTGGTGACTATTCGCATGGACTTGACCCATGGTGCCAATTACAATGACCCAGCACCCTTTGCTTACCCTAGTTATCAGCAACTCAAAACCTCTGGCTGGGGCGGATGGTATTGATGTAGTGGTGCCCCTAGGTCAAGGGTCAGCATTCAGCCGTCAGCATTCAGGCGTCAGCATTCAGCCGTCAGCTTTTGGCTCACGCTGCGCGAACAGTACCGTGGCACAGGCTTCGACCCTGTGACCCATAGGCTGATAGCTGATAGCTGATAGCTGATAGCTGATAGCTGATAGCTGATAGCTGATAGCTGATAGCTGATAGCTGATAGCTGATAGCTGATAGCTGATAGCTGAATGCTTACGGTTAAATAGATGTCGTAAACCATAAGAAACAATAAGAAACAATTATGCCAGAAGAAGAAACTAAAACTCCCAGACGCGGTCGTCGCAGAAAAACCCAGGCCAAGCCAAAAGCAGAACCTGCTGCTGCTTCTCCATCTGTTCAACCAGAGGTTAATGAAGAAAAGAAATCAGTGTTACTTGCTACTGGTCTAGAAGATTATGCACGGTGGAAGGTTATGTTTAAAGACCAGAAGCCAGACAATGACCCCCCTTTCCGTCGGGGACGCATTTGGGCTTAATCAGGGGATGAGGGGATAAGGATAGCAGGGCTGTTTCTTGCGTCCGACTAAAATTTCACGGGTAGGGAGATAGGGAAATGGGGGAAATTTTTATTATATTAATGGTAATTATCCTGAGATGATAATAGCCTTCAATGGTCGTATTTTGACAAAAGCGATCCATCCCTACTCCCTACTCCCTACTCCCTACTCCCTAAAACCACCCGAGTAAAGTCCCTCATCCAATTGAGAAATAGTATATATGATTAATAAAAACAATGCTAAAAAATATGCTCAAAAAAGTAGCCTAAAACTATTCCGTATACCCCTACAAGTTACTCTAATTGGGTTTTTCCTTATCAATGGAGGATGCTTAGCCCAGACAATTCCACTGACCGAAAATCTGATTAACCTCGATTCCGATCACGGAGAAAGGTTACTGATGGCAAGCCAAGCCCGAGAAGACTATTTGCCCCTAAGTATTCAGTTTGTCACTCAGGAAAACCTGGCTTACTGTGGAGTAGCTAGTGTGGAGTAGCTAGTATGGTCATGGTGCTAAATGCTTTATCAATTCAAGCTCCAGAGGCACCGGAATTTAGGACTAACCGCTTCACCCAGAAGAATGTTTTTAATGCCAAAACTGAGCAAGTGCGGATGGCTGAGGTGATTGCTCGTCGGGGCATGACTTTGGAACAATTAGCAGGATTATTGGAAACTTATCCAGTTAAAGCAGAGGTTTACCATGGTGGTGATTTGACCCTGGATCAGTTTCGCAACATAGTGGTAAAGAATTTGCAAGAAGGGGGAAATTTTGTCTTAGTCAATTACTTACGCAAAGCCATTGCTCAGAAAACTGGGGGACATATTTCTCCTTTAGCTGCCTACAACCAAGAAGCAGACCGTTTTCTGATCCTAGATGTCTCTCGTTACAAATATCCTCCGGTCTGGGTCAAGGCTGAAGAATTGTGGCAAGCAATGGCGACTAAGGATTCAGAATCTAAAAAGACACGGGGGTTTGTGCTGGTGAGTCGCCGTTGATTGTCAAATTGATTGTCAAATTGATTGCATTCTCATTAATCTATCAATATTGATGTTTATATCATGTCAGGATAATTACCCTGTCTTGATGCAGTCGCTCATGGGGGAAACCCCCAAGACCGCGCTGCATCGCTTTATAAAAATCTCCCCCATCTCCCCATCTCCCCATCTCCCCATCTCCCCATCTCCCCATCTCCCCACACGCCCCACCCTCCCCATACTTTTATGATGGGTATTCAAGCGGACTTGATATTATTTTAAGCTGACAGCTGACAGCTGACAGCTGACGGCTGACGGCTTACAAACTAATCATTAAAACTAATCTGTTCTCCCATTGATCAATGTTTTGTCTGTGACCAGCAAAGACAGGAAAATAAGTAATGGCAAAAACACGATTGCCCAGCCAATTCCTAAAGCCCAGGCTGGGTATCCTTCATAGGGAGTCCTAATATCTTTTGAAAACTGGGTTGCTAGCAAAGCGACTAAAGCCATAGGAATCAGGTATTTTATAGAAAAATTCCACCATTTCCCAACCTTCCAATCACTAACTTGGTTGATGTATCGTCGTAGTTTTTCCGCACCATACAGCCATCCCACTAGGATAGATTGGAAAATAGCTACCAACATCAAGTTATAGTTAGTCACAAAATGATCTACGATATCTAAAATGTATAGTCCAGCTCTGGTAGTGTAAATAATTCCAGCAATAAATCCCCCTAGACAAACCCCAATTGAAACCTTAGCAACATTTCCCTGTTGTTGTTTGTCGAGGATAGTCGCATTCAAAGCTTCTACTAGGGAAAAAGCGCTGTCGATGCCTAGGGAAAGCAGCATCACAAAAAACAGCAGACTGAACAGCCAAGGCAAGGGCATTAAGCTTAAAGCTTCCGGAAAAACCACAAACGCTAGACCAGGACCAGAAGCAGCCAGCTCTGCCAAGGGGGTGTTAGTTTCTCCAGCCATATATCCTAAGATTCCGAACACCACAAAACCGGCAAATAAGCTGATACCACTGTTGATCAAGGCAGTTAACCACGTATCTTTAGCAATGTCATCCTCTGAGTTTTTGTAGCTAGCATAAGTCACCATAATTCCAAATCCCAGAGATAAGGTAAAGAAAATCTGTGAGAATGCAGCTGTCCAAACTTCGGGGTCAACTAATGCACTCCAAACCGGAGTAAGATAGAGTCTCCAGCCATTGAAGAAACCTGGTAAAGTTACCGCTCGTAATAGCAATACTCCCAGTAAAATAATTGGAAGTGGCACGCTGTAGACAACGACTTTGCCCACACTGGTCGTGCCTTTCCAAACACAGAAATAAATCAAGACCCAGACTACAACTAGGGACCATAAGATTGGCCAGTTGATACCACCTAATACATTGACCCCATCGCTGATTTGCAGAACACTATCAAAGAAGTAGCTTTTAGCATCCCTCGACCACTTGACCCCAAAGGATGCCAGAAAGTAAATCAAGCTCCAGCCCATCACAACTGCATAATAGGAGACAATGATAAAGGCTGACATCAGGGCAAACAGACCGAGACTGCCGAAATTGGGGTGTAATTTCCGAAATGAGCCTATGGCTCCCCGTTGCATTTTTTGTCCTACCGCAAATTCCAGCATCAACAGTGGAACCCCGATTAGGACTAAAGCGATCAGGTAAGGGACTAGAAATGCTCCCCCACCGTATTTCCCAGCTAGGTAGGGAAAGCGCCACACATTCCCTAAGCCAACTGCAGAACCTACTGCTGCGAGGAGAAATACTGTTCTTGAAGCCCAACGTTGACGAGCCATCTACAATTCCCTCTATCTTGATAGTTCATGCTTCATACTTAATCCTTGATACTTCATCCTTTACAATTAATCCTTGATACTTCATACTTCTTTAAATTCTTGCCATAGGTTTGCTTATTCCATCACAGGTTTTAGGGAGTAGGGAGTAGGGAGTAGGGAGTAGGGAGTAGGGAGTAGGGAGTAGGGAGTAGGGAGTAGGGAAAAAATTCTGTGTATCTCATTACTATGAGAAACTTTTATAGCGTTTCTCGCAGTTATAATATAGATCTTTGACGTTGATTTCCTATCTTGATACAGCGGATCGCTATTCCCTGTTCCCTGTTCCCTGTTCCCTAAAATCCATAAAATTTTACCTCATAGCTATGATAATTGCTATAGGTTTACATCTCAAATACAAACCCTATATTTCACTTCAAGGTGCTTGGTAACTTTACGCCCAGTAATATCGCTCTGCCTGCCATAAACAAAGATAACGCTAACCAAAGAAGATGAACACTTTGAAACTGCCAAGACGCCACAGCCATAGGGGCAAATCCCACCACCAAGGCGATTACGGTAGAATTACGTAAGGTCTGTCCTGCGGCTAAGCCCAGAAAATAACCATCCAGCATAAACGCAATGGAACCAAACCCTAACACCAGGAGTAACCAAGGAACATAGACAGTAATAGATTCGATCACCTCAGTGTGGTTTGTTAACAGCCCAAAGAGTGTCTGGGGAAACAGCATAAACAGGAAAGCAAGGTTAATTCCTAATAGCAAACAGCTTCCTCCAGCCATTCTCAATAAAGGGAATAACTGCTCTTTTGCTCCCTTACCTTGTAAATTACCCGTCAGAGTTTCAGTAGCAAATGCCAATCCATCAATAAAATAAGCAGCCAGCATGAACACCTCTAATATTAAAGCATTTTCCGCCAAGATTGTGGTACCCAAAGCTGAGCTCATATTGGTAAAAATAGACAAGGTAAAAATAATCGCTAAGGTTCTAATAAAAAGATTGCTATTTAGGGTAAAACTAGCTTTTATTTCTGACAAGTTCCAAATTCGTTTTGCTACTGATATTAGCTGTTGCCACTGGATTTCTTGGCTAACTAAAACTATGCCCACTAAAACCATCACGTATTGACTAACTGCTACAGATAATCCAGCGCCAGTGCTTTCCCAACCCCACCGAATAATAGTTAAGTAATCGCAAACTATATTAGCGCAGTTACCGATAATGGACAACAGCAAAACCTTACCACTCATTTCTCTACCGAGAAACCAACCAATGACTACAAAATTGAGTAATGTTGCCGGAGCTCCCCAAATCCGAGCGTTAAAATAGGCAATACCGGAAAATTTGACATCTGGTGTAGCACTTAACAGAGCAAATCCCAGCTCTCTAATAGGATACTGTAAACTTAAGATAACTACACCTAAAATCAGAGCAATTAAGCCATTACGAAGTCCCACCAGTAACATAGCATCTCGGTCATTTCGTCCGACGGCTTGAGCGGTTACTCCAGTAGTTCCCATCCGTAAAAACCCCAAACTTTTGTAGATGAAGTTAAACAGGATAGTGGCGATAACGACTCCAGCTAAGTGGCGGATTTGATCTAAATGACCTAAGAAAGCCACGCTGATTAAACCCGCAAGGGGTACCGTCAGATTAGACAGAATATTGATGATCGCCAGTTTCCAGAAGCGATAGAGCACGTTGTCTTGGTTTGAGCCAATAAAAGTCATAAATTAACCTTAATAGTTAGGGCATTTTGAATGGGAAAATAAAGGTATTTTAACCTTTTTTATTAAGTCAGATTAGTGGCTTGATTAAATATTATATCCAATACTATTTTTATAGTTAGAGATTAATAGAGATAGATTAATCGACTATAATATAAATAATGGACGCCAACCCTAACCATAAAGATGAAACTGATGATTTTTTTAAATTACCTATAAAGGATATCATAGAGGAAGAGTAAAGACTAGTGGCCAGAGTAACAGCAAGGCACCTGGACAAGCTAAAATCAATAAGCTGTTAATTCTTAACTACTGACGCCGGAGCCTAAGGATGAGTAAAGTCAAGACGATTCAAAAACTACACGCGGAATGGGTGACATCAGAGAACTTTCAGCCCTACGGTCAAGTCATCTTTGCCAGTGAAGATGGCAAACCCTATGATCAAGATGATGCTCAGTTAAACCTCGACAATGGGACATCCCGGTTTTATATCATGCGGCTACACCACAAAGGTCGTAAGTTTGATAAAATTACTCGCCACGTCCAATGTACTCAGTGTCTCGGTTCTCTAGAAGGGAAAGACTGGTTCATGGCTGTAGCTCCTCCCACTCAGGATGACCAACCAGTTTTAGAGGATATCGCCGCTTTTCGGATTCCAGGTAACTGCTTTATTAAATTAGAAGTAGGAACTTGGCATGCTGGTCCCTATTTTGACCAAGAATTTATAGATTTCTACAATTTGGAACTTGCTGATACCAATGTCGTCGATCATTTTACCCATGATTTTATAGACAGCCATCAGTTACAGTTTGAAATTGTTATAGCAAAGGGAACAGCGGAGCAGGGAGTAGGGAGCAGGGAGTAGGGAGTAGGGAGCAGGGAATATGGCATCAAAAATTATCACAATTCCTACACTGATACCTAGAGGAAGTGATAAACTGGAATGGGGAATAACAAGTAAATCATAATCCCATAATTAGTCACAACATAATAAAAAAAAACTAAGCCAAACTAACTAATGACTAATAGTATTGGATATATAATCAGTTATAAAATCCTCAAATTTTATGACTTTTCCCTGTTACCGATTCCCGATTCCCGATTCCCGATTCCCGATTCCCTACCTTGACAGGTAAATTTTAACTTGGTGCAAGATAATATGAGTAATGACTAATGAGAAAGGAAACCTATGACAGTAAACATCCAAAAATTATATAAAGCCTGTAATCCCAGCAAAACCTTAACGGTAGAACAGCCTGAAGACCTTAATTATTATATCGATTTTTCCTCAGTGCGAGGGGGCAAGATCATTGAAGAGTTGAAGGACAATATCACCTTCTTCTCCATGGATGAGCCGACCTGTGAGCTATTTACTGGACATATTGGTTGTGGTAAATCTACGGAATTACTGCGGCTGAAAGCGGAATTGGAAGAAGCTGACTTTCACGTGGTCTATTTTGAGTCTTCTCAAGACTTGGAAATGGGAGATGTAGATGTTGGTGACATTTTACTCGCTATTGCTCGTCGAGTCAGTGAAAGCTTAGACAAAATTAAGCTAGGTGAACCGAAAGGCTTTAAAAAATTACTGGCAGGTGCGGCTAAACTATTGCTCACTGAAATTGAATTAAGCGGTCGGGTAGGAGTTCCTGGCATTGGTGAGGTTGGAGTAGACACGGAGGGGGCGGTTTCCCTAGCCGTTGGGATTGGTGAGATTACGGCTAAGGCTAAGGATAGCCCGGATCTGCGCAGTCGGTTACGGCAATATCTCGAACCTCAAACCAATCGGTTGTTAGAAGTGATTAACCAAGAGTTGCTCGAACCTGCGATCGCAAACCTCCAACAAGTGGGGAAACAAGGGCTAGTGGTAATTGTAGATAACCTCGATCGGGTGGATGCTTCCCAGAAGCCTTGGGGACGTGATCAGCCGGAATATCTATTTGTGGATCGTGGAGCCCAGTTAAAGGGGTTACACTGTCATGTGGTCTATACCATGCCCCTAGCCCTACGATTTTCTAATGACTATAGTGCCTTGACTCAACGCTTTGTGGTAGATCCCAAAGTGTTACCAATGGTACCGGTAAGGTTACGAGATGGCACTCCCCATGAACAGGGCATGGCTCTGCTGCGACAAATGGTACTCGCTAGAGCCTTCCCTGATTTAGAGCCTGGGTCGCGTCTTGCTAGAGTAAAAGAGGTGTTCGACTCCCCTGACACTTTAGACCGCCTGTGTTACGCTAGCGGGGGTCATGTGCGGAATTTGCTCCGGTTCCTCAGTACCTGGATCAAGAAAGAAAGACGATTACCTCTGTCTCAAGGCATGTTAGAAACTGTAATTCGAGACCGCCGCAATGAACTAACCCTACCCATCTCAGACGATGAGTGGGAACTATTGTGTCATGTTGCTAAACACAAGAAGGTAGTTGGAGATGAAGGTTACCAAGTCTTGATCCGCAGCATGTTCGTCTATGAGTACCGAGACCAAGATGGGTCTTGGTTTGACGTTAATCCCATTTTGGCAGAAGCGGAAGGATTCAAATCATGCCTAGCTTATACCGCGTAGAAGATGCGGATGCCTACAACTTTAATTCAATGCAGGAACTCGCCTGGGCGATTGAGACGTCCCAAGGGGAGTTTTCCCTGATTTTAGCCCGCCGCAACTATGAAGCTTTACAGGAGTACATTGTCCGGAAGTTGCGGCAAGTCTGTGCTGTTGAGTTCCAGGAAATATACCTGAACCAGTCGGTTAAGGTTAAGAGTCTCTATACCACTATCTTGGAGCAGCTAGGGGATCAACAGCCAGCTGCGGTGATGGTCTTTGGTTTAGAGTCCCTGAGCAACCGGTCGCAAGTACTAATCACTACCAACCAAGTGCGGGAGGAGTTTCGCAAGCATTGCCCCTTCCCTCTAGTGTTATGGGTAAATGACGAGGTATTGCAAACGCTGATTCGGTTTGTGCCAGATTTAGAGAGTTGGGCAACAAGCACAGATTTTGTCCTCTCCTCTAGTCAATTGATTGAAGCTCTAGCAGAGCGAGAGAGTTATTTATTTACTCGTATTTTGGATGCCGGTGGGGATCAGTTCCTACCCAATACCGCTATTTTCGGTTCCAGCTATTGCCGAGAATTGGACTCAGCTTTGAGGGATTTGCAAACTCGTGGAGATGTCTTAGACATAACCCAAGAAGCTAGTTTGCCATTTGTCCTTGGTCGAGAAGCTTATATTAATGGTCAGATCGAACAGGCGTTAGAGTATTATCAGCAAAGTTTAGCCTTTTGGCAGCAGCAATCTAGGAGCTGCGAAACACAACAGCAGAAAACACAACAGCAGACTAGTTTTACCTCCAGACTGGGTCGAACTACCCAAATACCTACTTCCCTCCGGACGTTGCCGAGAGACCCCTCAACCCCTTCACCAGTAGAACGTCAAGCTCTACTGCTGTTTCATATCGGTTTGTGTTATCTGAACCTGGCTGAACTCAATCGCTCCCAAACTCGTCACCACTGGATCACAGCCAGAGGGTATTTTCAAAAATGTATCGATACATTTGAACAAGCAAAACGCCCAGATTTAATCGCCAAGTTTATTACTAAACTTGGCGAAACCCTACAACGACTGGAAGCTTGGAAAGACTTACAAGGTCTGGCGCAACGCTCCCTGGTACTGCACAGAACCTATGGAAATTCACTGCAACTGTCTCAAGATTATGGATTTATCGCTGCAGTCGCCCTTCAAGACTGCCGTTGGATGGGCGCTCAGCAAGCAGCTAGGAAAGCTTTAGAACTCCTAACACGGTTAACTAATACCTCCGGACAGTATCAAATGTCCTATCTACTGCTTCTGGCTAAAGCGAAGGGGCATTTGGGTCAGTCGGAGGAGGCGATCACTATCCTGGAAAGGGCTAAGGAAACCGGTCCAATGGATGCCCCACAACTTTATATTCGCATTTTGGAAAAATTGCGGACGCTTTATTTCCGGCAAAAGCAGTATCTAGAAGCCTTTCGGGTCAAACAAGAACGATTCTCCGTTGAGCAGCAGTACGGTTTCCGTGCCTTTATCGGACCTGGTCGGCTTAAACCTCATCTACGCCAAACTTCTACCTTACTCCTAGAGCAGGAAACTGCTGCGGAGGAAATCACTGCTTCTGTACGTCAGAACGATGTAGAGCGCTTAGTGGAACGTATTGGCAGCACCCAGCACAAACTGACAGTGATTTATGGTCAGTCAGGGGTAGGTAAGAGTTCCCTGCTAGAAGCTGGATTAGTCCCCACTCTCAAAACTAAGGTAATTGGAACCCGTGATGTCGTACCAATTTTGGTAAGGGTTTACACCGATTGGGTCAGGGAAGTCTGGAAATCCTTAGCTTCTTCTCAGTTGGAAGTTGACCCGTTGAACGGTGAAGGGTTTTCTGGGTTGAAGGTTGACCCGTTGAAGGTTGTTCGCGTTCGCGGAGCGTCGCCTACGGCGAAAGCGTGGCCGAAAGGCCAAGGTTCACAGCAGTCTTCTCACCTGCAACATTCAACCCAAACTAACCTGCAACATTCAACCCAAACTAACCTGCAACATTCAACCCAAACTAACCTGCAACATTCAACCCTTTTAGAGCAATTGCGACAAAATGAACATAGCAATTTGCTAACGGTGCTGATTTTTGACCAGTTTGAAGAGTTTTTCTTGATTTCGGATAATCCTACTGAAAGAAAACGCTTCTTTGATTTTTTCCGGGAGTGTCTTCAGATTCCTTTCGTCAAGGTTATCTTGTCATTACGGGAAAATGATTTGTATTTTTTGTTGCAGGGAATTCGTCATAAAAATTTTGATTCAATCAACAATAATATTCTCAACAAAACTATTCTTTATTATTTAGGTAATTTCTCCCTAGAGGATGCTAAATCTATTATTCAACGACTAACCGAGCGCTCTCAAGTTTATTTAGAAGAAGCCTTAGTAAACACCTTAGTGCAGGAACTAGGTAGCAGTGAAGGAGAAGTTCGTCCCATTGAATTACAGATAGTAGGAGCTCAACTACAGACTGAAGGAATTACTACCCTAGCTCATTATCGGAGAAAAGGTCCTAAAGAAAAATTGGTGCAGCGTTACCTGCAAGAAGTGATCGCAGATTGTGGCTCCGAGAATGAAAAAGCTGCTGAACTGATCTTGTATTTACTAACTGAAGAAAATAACACCCGCCCGCCTAAGACCCGCCAGGATTTGGAAAAAGACTTAAAATCCTTGGCAGTGGATTTAGCGATAGAAGAAATAGACCAGTTAGATTTAGTCTTAAATATCCTAGTCGAATCAGGATTAGTGGTGCTCTTACGAGAAAGTCCCCTTAACCGCTATCAACTGGTTCATGATTATCTAGTTTCTGTGATTCGCCAGCAGCAAGATAGCGAATTACTCGCCAAACTTAAGGAAGTCCAAGAGCAACATCGGCTTTCTCAAGCCCGGTTACAGAAGTCGAAGATAGCACTGACCGGCTCCATTGTTCTAGTTGGCATGTTAGCGGTCTCAACCGTTTCTGCTGCTATATTTTGGGCTCTTGCTAGAAACAACGAAATCACAGCTTTGATTAAATCCTCAGAAGCCCTTTACGGTTCGAATAATCATGCCCTCGATCCACTAAAAGATGCCTTACAGGCAGGAAAAAAACTCAAGTGGTCAGTTCGGGTCAGCTCTGACACTAAGGATATAGCGATGAGTTCTCTACAGCAAGCCTTTTATGGGGTTAGAGAGCGCAATCGCTTAGAAGGTCATGATAATACAGTCAACACTGTTAGTTTCAGTCCCGACGGTGAGCTAATTGCTACGGCTAGTTCCGACAAAACTGTCAAAATCTGGTCCAAGGAAGGCAAACAACTCTACACGTTAGCAGGAAAGCATGGACATAAGGATGAAATCAAGAGTGTTACCTTCAGTCCTGATGGGAAGTTGATTGCTACCGCTAGTAAAGATCAAACTGTTAAAGTTTGGCAACGGAATGGTAAGTATATTCAAACCCTGACAGGGCATACTGATTTAGTTTGGAGCGTGCGTTTTAGCCCTGATCGCAAAAGCCTTGCTGCTTCTAGCGAGGATGGAAGAGTTATCATCTGGAGTCTGGAAGGCAAAAAACCCCAAATCTTCAAAGCCCATGATAAAGCAGTGCTCAGTATTAGTTTCAGCCCCGATAGCAAGGTGCTGGCAACCGGGAGTTTTGACAAAACGGTTAAACTCTGGCGTAGAGACCGGAATGGCTTGTACAAGAGAAAGCCTCTAACCATACAAGCCCATGAGGATGCGGTTTTCAGCGTCAGTTTCAGTCCCAAAGGTAAACTGATTGCTACTGGTAGTAAGGATAAAACTGTCAAACTCTGGAAACTTGACGGTACTCGGTATCAGACATTGGGAACCGATGACCATGAAAGTCATCAAAGTACTGTGACTACCATCAGTTTCAGTCCCGACGGTCAGACCCTTGCTAGCGCTAGTGCTGACAATACCGTCAAACTTTGGAATCGAAATGGCCAGCTACTCGAAACCCTTACCGGTCATGAAAGTACGGTATGGAGCGTTAATTTCAGCCCCGACAGCCAGACCCTTGCTAGCGCTAGTGCTGACAACACGGTTAAACTTTGGAGTCGATACGGTAATGAACTCCCTATTCCCACAGGGGATGAGAATACCGTTTACAACGTCAGTTATAGCCCCGACGGTCAGACTATTGCTACCGCTAGCAAGAACAACACTATCCAAATCTGGAGCTTAAACGGTCAATTGCAGCGAACTCTGACTGGTCATACCGGTTGGGTTTGGGGTGTTAGCTTCAGCCCTGATGGTAAGACTATTGCTAGCGCTAGTGCAGACAATACTGCCAAAATCTGGAATAAGAATGGTAAGTTACTGCACACCCTATCTGACCATAAGGATGTGGTCAGGAGTATCGCTTTCAGTCCCGATGGCCAAATTATCGCTACGGCTAGTAGGGACAAAACAGTTAAACTCTGGAATCAGAATGGTATCCTGATTAGAACTCTGACTGGTCATGAAAATTGGATCAACAGCGTCAGGTTCAGTCCTGATGGTGAGACGATTGCTACGGCTAGTGCAGACAAGACTGCCAAACTTTGGAATGTTAGTGATGGCAAGGAGCTGCAAACCCTCGATGGTCATAAGGATTGGGTTCTGAGTGTCGGTTTCAGCCCCGATGGTAAAACCCTGGCCTCTGCTACCAGGGATAAGATGGTTAAACTCTGGAATGTTAGTGATGGTAATGAACTAAAAACTCTTAAAGGTCATGACAATACCGTCTGGAGTGTGGTGTTTAGCCCCGATGGTGAAACCATTGCTACCGCTAGTGCTGACAAAACTGTCAAGCTTTGGAACACCAAAGGTAAACAACCTCAAACCTTTTCTGGCCATGATGGTGCTGTAGTTAGCCTCAGTTTTAGTCCCGATGGCCAGACTATTGCTTCTTCAGATTCATCTGCTAGAGTAATTATATGGAATTTAGAGACTATCAGACATCCTGATCAACTGCAGTCCCTTGCTTGCGATTGGCTACAGGATTATCTGAAGCACAATACTAATGTAAATAAGAGGGATCTTCGTTGGTGTCGTTAGTGCGTCAGTGCTGAAGTCCTGATTCCGTCAGAAGCAGTCTGGAATGGGACTGGAAACCACTATGGCAATTTTAATAAGTTTTAAGTAGTATTGCTAAGTAGTCTGTAGTAGTTTTAGGTATTTAAGTGTTACTACTTAAAAGTTAATCATATCATGACTAATCACAAAAAAATCACAAAAAATTGCCATTTTGCTACCAGGATAGAATTTAATTTGCTGATAATATAATTACCTCACTGGCTGGCATAAGTACTTGCTGGCATAAGCAATATCCTTAAAATCATGACTAACTCACCCCTACTCGACCCTGTAGCTACTCACCACCGGGATGCTGTAGAAGAACTAGCCTGGGCAATAGCTGCTAGTGAGGGACAGTTTTTGCTGATGTTAGCACACTGTAATTATGCCAAGTGGCGTAAGCGAGTGGTGCGCAAGCTACACAAAATTTCTTCTGTCCCAATCCGGGAAGTATTCCTAGACCAATCTGCTTGTACACTCTACACCACCCTCCGACAGGAAATCGGGGAGGAACAGCCAGCTGCCTTGATGGTGTTTGGTTTAGAGTCAGTCACGGACCTTGATGAACTGTTAATCGCCACTAACCAAGTTAGAGAAGAGTTTCGCAAAAATTTCCAGTTTCCATTAGTATTGTGGATTAACGATGAGGTGCTGTGTAAGCTGATTCGCATCACACCAGATTTCCACAGTTGGGCAACAACGGTTATGTTTCAAATCCCAACCTCAAGCCTAATTAGCAACCTACAACAAAAAGCCAATTCTTTATTTAGCAAAGTCTTGGAATTAGGTGCCAGTGAAATTTGCCCCAATGATGCTATCTTAGGTGCTGGTTATAGTCAGGAAATTAAGTTTGCCTTACGGGATTTGGAAAGTGGTAACCACCAGTTGCCACCACAGTTGCTAGCCAGTCTTAACTTTGTCTGGGGTCGAGAGGCGTATGGATTGGGCAAGATTGATGTTGCTATCACCCACTATCAGAAAAGTTTAGAATTCTGGCAACAGGAACCCCGCAAGCACCAGAGCAAGCCCGAAAACAACGGTGAGATTCTCCCCGGACTTGGTGTGCCTACCTTCAGATCCCGTAAACCCATTACCCCTCCACCTCGGGAGCGAGAAGCAGTTATCCTGTTTCACCTAGGATTGTGCTATTGCGATCAGGCTAAGCAATATCCAGCGGGAGACCCTAGCTATGGAGAAAATTGGCACAAGGCTAAGGAGTATTTAGAGCAGTGTCTGGTGGTGTTCGAACAAGAGCAACGACCGGATTTAGTGGCTAAGTTTATTAATCAGCTCGGTGAGATACTGCAATCTCTGCAAGCCTGGGAGGATTTGGAAAGTCTAGCTAAAAAGTCTCTAGCGCTACACAGAAACTACTCTGCTCCTGTTCAAATCGCTCAGGATTATGGATTTATAGCAAAAGTGGCGCTACACAAATCCCGCTGGCAGGAGGCTTACACAAACGCTCAATATGCCAATGTAATTATCACAAAAGTCACAGAAGAACAGGGTGTTGCACAGGATAGGGAAGATTTGTTGGCCTATGGAACAGGGGGAACAGGGGGAAGTAAAAAATTTTCCTATTATCCCGCAAGTATCCAAGCCCAACAACAGCAACAGTACTCCAGCTATCAGGAAAATTCTGCTTTATATTGCCTCAATGGAGTAGTCAATATAGATAAGATTAGCCAGAAATATACAAATAAATCTCCCGTTGGTCGCTATCTGTTACTTCTGGCTCAAGCGCAACAACACTTGGGTCAACATTCCGAAGCGATTAGCCATCTGGAACGGGCTAGGGAGTTAGGCATTGGTGATGACCCGAAACTGTACCTGGAAATCCTGGAAACTCTAGGAACCCTCTACTGGCAACAAAAACGATATCAAGCAGCATTTAGATTAAAACAAGAACGGCTTGCGATCGCACAAGAGCATGGTTTACTTGCTTTTATCGGTGCGGGTAAACTCAAATCCTCCCAACAGAATCAGTTACCACAGAATCAGTTACCACAAAATCAGTTACCACAGACCAAGAGTAAAGGTAGCCCTACCGTATCTCAGGCCATGACTGCTTCCCATTGGCAACACAAAGTACAAGAGCTAGTCCAACGCATTGCCAGTACCCAGCACAAACTAACTGTAATTTATGGTCAAGCTGGAGTGGGCAAGAGTTCCTTACTAGAAGCTGGGCTAATCCCCACCCTAAAACAGCAACCCATTGGTAACCGTGATATAGTCCCGATTAGGTTGAAGGTTTACACTGACTGGGAAAAAGAGTTGGGTAAACGTATCTTAGAGTCGAAAGGTGAAAGTTTAACGGTTGAAGGTTTAAAGGTTGAAGGTTATAAAAACAACCTTGGCCAAAAGGCCACGCTACGCGAAGAACCGGCTACTCTTCTAGACCAGTTGCAAAAAAATCAACGGCAAAACCAGATAAACATCCTGATTTTTGACCAATTTGAAGAGTTTTTCTTTGCTTGCCGAGAGCCAGCTGAACAAAAACGCTTCTTTGAGTTTTTCCGTGACTGTCTTAATATTCCTTATCTCAAAGTTATCCTGTGTTTACGGGAGGATTATCTACACCTATTATTAAAGTGCGCTCGTCAGGTAGATTTGGATGCCATTAATAATGATATTCTTAATAAAGGTATCCTTTATTATGTCGGTAATTTTTCTCCAGACGAGGCAAAATCGATTATTTCTAATCTAACCACTAGAGCTAAATTTTACCTAGAGGATGCATTAGTCGATGAGTTGGTAAACGACCTAGCTAAGAATGAACCAGTGGGAGAAGTAAGCCCGATTGAATTACAGATAGTGGGAGTGCAACTGCAAACTGAGCAAATCAATACTTTAGCGGCTTATCGACAAAACGGATCAAAAGAAAAGCTAGTGGAGCGCTATTTAGAAGGGGTTGTTTCTGATTGTGGTTCAGAAAACCAAAACGCGGCTTGGAAAATTTTGGGTTTGTTAACGGATAAGGATGGCACTCGACCATTCCGAACAAAAGACGATTTAGGAGCAGAGTTACAGTTATCCACTGACAACTTAGATTTTATCCTAGAGCTATTGGTCAAGTCAGGTTTAGTGATGAGATGGCAGCAAGAACCAGAAGCTCAATATCAACTGATTTATGATTATTTAGCTGAGGCTATTCGTAGACGTTGCTGATTCTAAGCTATCAGCTATCAGCTATCAGCTATCAGCTATCAGCTATCAGCTATCAGCTATCAGCTATCAGCTATCAGCTATCAGCTATCAGCTATCAGCTATCAGCTATCAGCTATCAGCTATCAGCTATCAGCTTTTGAATTAAAGAGGTAAGCATTGGTTTAATCTCAGTTCCTTGGCCTTTCGGCCAAGGAATTCATTGTATTTGGCTTTGAGTCCGTTGAACTCCTAAGCCGAATATCTTGTTTTAAGCCAAGGGCTGACAGCTGACCGCTGACGGCTGTTCGCGTAGCGTGCGCGTAGCGCATATGCTTACATCTGATTAGCCTTTCAGTCCCTCTAACCAACTGGATAAATCCGAGCCATCGGAAAAATCGAACAATGCTTCACTCAATTGATCTAAATCAGCAACAGATAAGTTGTTGATGAGTGATTCTAGAGTAGGCTCAATTGTTCCAACCTGGCGTGTCAACTGACGCATAATTAGCTCCAGTTTTCCTTGCTGTAAGCCTTGCTGTAAGCCTTGCTGTAGACTTTGTTGAACTTTCTCCTCTCCCCAAGGTAATAAATTTCCAGAGCTATCCCACCACCGTAACCAATAGTTGGTAATTTCTGATTTTTTGCCGTACCATACTCCTAGAAACAAACCCATGGATTCAATCCAGTAGCGTCCATTAGCATCGGGTTGTTGGAGGGTATAGCTTCCTGAATTAAGCGATCGCATTTCGACACTTCCCGACGCTGGGTCAAAAATCACATAAATTGGTACTTGTAGGATTTGCTCGTAAAAGTACCATTTGCCATAGGGGTAACGGGGGTTAATGGAATATTCTCCTTGCTCCTTCTCGGATAAAAATTCCATAACCACTGCTGGTACCTCTCCTTCCGTGTGAGGGGTATAGCTCCGGCGAATCACCCCTGGTAAGACTGGAAACACGGAAGGTACATAAAACCAGTCCGGTGCTTTGACTACTGTTTTACCGTCCACATTGGCACAGAGTCCAAAGTTGGAAGCAATCAGCATTGAATTATTGATAAATCCGGCTAATTCCAGAATCTCTCGGAGGATAGCCGCTAATAAGGGATGATAGAGATTTTCCACTGGGTCATCGGGTAATTGAAATTCGTCGGGGAGTTTTTCCCATCGGATAATGGGTTCGGCTTTCGTTTGAGTCATAGCCCTATCGGGTGTCTTTATATCCTTAAGGTAACGAAAAATTTAACTTTGCTTGTTTGAAGATAGTTTTGAAGAGACTGTCGAGTTTTGAGGGTTTAGTTTTGAGTAATAACGACAGGTTTTCAAATTCTATTATATTTATAGATTATAATTAATTTTAACTACTAAATTCTTAAAGACTAACTAGTAATGATGCCCAAAAAAATTGAAACTGCTACCTATGTCGCAGCAATGGCGGAACTCCTTGATTTAGACCTTAAGCCCGAACACCGTCCTGGTGTTATCAAAAACTTCTCTAAAATTTATGCGATCGCATCTCTAGTCACAGAATTTAGCTTACCTGATGATATCGCAGCTGCTCCTGTATTTGAACCTTAGGATGCTGATAATTTTTGACTATCAAATTATCTAGTTTATTGGTTGATCAGCGTTACTCAATCATCATAATAGTTGAAATTAGGATGCTAACCGTGAACCCAACTGATGCCATTGGAATTACCACTGCGATTCGAGAAGGTCAAGTCACCGCCAAAACAGTCATTACTAACTGTCTCGAAAAAATAACTGTCCGTAACCAATCCCTTAACTGTTTCACAACGGTTACCACTGACCAAGCTTTATCGGATGCTGAAGATATTGATCATGCTATTGCTAAAGGGAACAATCCCGGTCCATTGGCAGGAGTTCCTTTTGCGGTTAAAAACTTATATGATATCGCTGGCTTAATAACATTAGCTGGGTCAAAAATTAATGCTGAAAATCCTCCTGCTTCCCGTGATGCTACTGCTGTAACTAAACTCAAACAAGCGGGTGCTATCCTAGTTGGAGCATTAAATATGGATGAGTACGCCTATGGCTTTGTAACGGAAAATAGCCATTACGGTGCAACTCATAACCCCCATGATCTCACTCGCATTGCTGGTGGTTCCTCTGGCGGCTCGGCAGCAGCAGTGGCGGCGGGATTAGTACCGATCACTCTCGGTTCCGATACCAATGGTTCGATCCGGGTACCAGCTGCGTTGTGTGGTACTTTTGGCTTCAAACCTACCTACGGACGATTGTCTCGGGCAGGGGTTTTCTTGTTTTCAGCTAGTTTGGATCATATCGGTCCGTTTGCTCGTTCTGTACGGGATATTGCTACTATCTTTGATATCCTTCAGGGAGTAGATCCCACTGATCCCGTTTGTAGCAATCGTCTCCCAGAACTCTGTGTCCCCCAGCTTAACGAGGGGATTGAAGGGTTACGGATTGGGGTTGCTGATGGCTATTTTTCTCAAGGGGCAGAACCAGAAGTCTTGGATGCTGTCGCTAAAGTCGCTAGTAGCTTGGATGTAACTGCCTCGGTTACTATCCCAGAAGCCAAGCGAGCCAGAGCAGCAGCTTATATTATTACGGCTAATGAAGGGTCAAACCTGCATTTGGACAATTTGCGTAAACGTCCCGATGATTTTGACCCAGCTACACGCGATCGCTTTTTAGCAGGTGCCCTAATTCCAGGGACTTGGTATATTCAAGCCCAACGGTTTCGACAATGGTTTCGCGATCGCGTTCGGGAAGTCTTCCAAGATGTGGATATTATCCTCGCTCCCACTACACCCTGTGTTGCTCCCCTACTGGGTCAAGAAAAAATGGTCATTGCCGGAGAAGAAGTGTTGGTTCGTCCAAACTTAGGATTATTTACTCAACCCTTATCCTTCATTGGCTTACCGGTCTTATCAGTACCAATTAACCGTCCTGGTCAAATGCCCTTAGGGGTACAAATTATTGCTGCACCCTATCATGAAGCAATGATTCTTAGAGTTGCTGCAGTGCTTGAGGAGCAAGGCATCGTTTCAGCAGCGGTTGTATCTTAAGAAATGGATGATTGAGACAATATTCTTTCACCGCAAATAGTTGTATGATAACCAATTAATTATTACAACAATTAAAAAAGAAGTATAAATAAGTAAGCTTACCCCCGGCTGAAGCGCAGGGGCTTTCGCCCAGTCTTCAGAACGTTGGTTTTCAGTAGCCCTAGCATACTCAACGCGCCTAGACTCCAAATCAATCGAATCTAAGGGTTAAGCGCCGAACCTCCAGGCTGGCTTACTCTACAGATGCGAGGGATTGCTCGCATCTGTAGCTTCTACAACCGAGTCAATTCCCGGACAGCCCCAATACTTCGTTTTGCGCATCACTCGCCGATACTAACCTACTGGCTTAGCCGTTTCTCCGTTCGCGTAGCGTCGGCTTTGCCGAAAGAAGAGTGCCTTAGCATCATTTCAGTCTTTTTTGATTATAATTGATCGCGACTAAAGTCGCTACTACGCTTCCTCCCCGCTTTAAAAAGACGGGGCTTCCGCGTTTGTTTAACTTACGTGAAGTATCAAAACAATTTTATCTAGCATTTATCTAGCAGCATGCTCTCCCAGATTAAAGAGTTAGCCCAAGAAATTGCCCCGCGTCTAATCGAAATTCGCCGTCATATCCACTCTCACCCAGAATTGAGTGGTCAAGAGCACCAAACAGCCGCTTACGTAGCTGGTGTCTTATCCTCCTGTGGTGTTCATGTACAAGAAGGAATTGGCAAAACTGGCCTGATCGGTGAACTGATTGGTGGTACCGATGAGCGATTAGTCGCACTGCGCACTGATATGGATGCTCTACCCATCACCGAACAAACTTGCCTGGATTTTGCTTCACATCAACCGGGAGTTATGCATGCCTGTGGTCATGATGTCCACACCACCGTAGGCTTAGGCACAGCTATGGTTCTATCCCAACTCGGAGAAACGTTTCCTGGTAATACTCGCTTTCTGTTCCAACCCGCTGAGGAAATTGCTCAAGGTGCAAACTGGATTGTTAAAGATGGCGGAATGAAGGATGTCAGTGCTATCTTTGGTCTTCACGTTTTCCCATCAATTCCTGCAGGGTCTATTGGTATCCGCTATGGGGCATTAACAGCAGCAGCGGATGATTTAGAAATCGTAATTATGGGAGAATCGGGTCATGGAGCTCGCCCTCACCAAGCTATTGACGCGATTTGGATTGCTGCCCAGGTGATTACCACCCTCCAACAAGCTATTAGTCGCACCCAGAACCCATTACACCCGATGGTCTTGACAATTGGACAAATTAGTGGTGGGCGAGCTCCGAATATTATTGCTGACCAAGTGCAACTAGTAGGAACAGTGCGATCGCTTCATCCCCAAACCTATGCTGACCTACCGGATTGGATTGAAAAGATTGTGGCCAATGTCTGTAATGCTTATGGCGCTCGCTATCACATCAACTATCAGCGGGGAGTACCATCGGTACAAAATGACCTAGCCTTAACTCAGTTGTTGGAAGCAGCAGCTAAGGAAGCTTGGGGAAGCGATCGCGTTTTAATCATACCCGAAGCCTCTATGGGTGCAGAAGATTTTTCGGTTTATCTACAACACGCTCCTGGCAGCATGTTCCGCCTCGGGGTTGGATTCCAAAATAAAATAAATTACCCACTGCACCATCCTCTGTTTGCAGTGAATGAATCGGCCATTGTTACCGGTGTAGTTACTCTCGCTTATGCCATTTATAAGTACTGGCACCAGGACTGTTAATTATACAGTTAGTTATACAGTTAATTTTAGCGATTTGCGACAATTTTAAGTACAGATTAGTTTTTTTTGTTACCTGTTCCCTGTTACCTGTTCCCTTTTGCCTTTTACCTTTTGCCTTTGATGCTAAAGCCCTAAGACTGATTTAGCAATATTGAAATAAATCAGCACACCTAAAACATCAACAACTGTTGTAATGAATGGTGCGGACATCAGGGCTGGGTCTAAGCCTAGATGACGGAACAGAAACGGTAGGGCTGAACCGGCAATTGATGCTAAAAGTGCGATCGCAACTAGACTCACTCCCACCGATAGGGCTACTAAAAAATCTCCTTGTAACCAGTAAGCCCATCCAGTAGCCATCGTACCCAGAATTACTCCTAGTAATAACCCCGCCAGTGCCTCTCGCCAAATGACTTGACCGGGGCCTAAGTCACGAATTTCATCAGTATTCAAGCCCCGAATCACCACCGTAGAAGACTGAGCGCCTACATTACCACCAGTGCCAGTAAGTAAAGGGATAAAAGCTGCTAGGGCAACAACCTGCTGCAAAATAGACTCTTGGGACTTTATGATCGTACCCGTAACCGTATTAGTGAGTAACAAGACAAATAACCAAACTACCCGTCGGCGGGCAACTGTGAATAAATTGGTTTGAAAATAATTATCCCCCTCCGATTGGACACCACCACCAACCGCGTACATATCTTCTGTTGCTTCCTGCTCCAAGATATCAATCACATCATCCACAGTGACAATACCCACTAGACGCTGCTCCCGGTCAACCACCGGTACAGCCAGAAAATCATAGCGTTGGATCATCCGTGCTACCTCTTCCTGGTCTGCATAGGTATAGACATATACCACATCACGAGTCATAATTTCACCCATGGTGGTCTCGGTGGAAGAAATCACCAAATCCCGCAGGGAAACAATCCCAGTCAAATGTCGAGAGTTATCAGTTATATACAGGTAATATACGACTTCCGAGGCTTTCGCTAAGCTACGAATCTGATCCAATGTCTCGCTAACTGTCAAGTTTTCCTTGAGGGAAATATATTCAGGGGTCATGATTCGTCCTGCTGTTCCCTCCTCATACCCCAAGAGCAGGGCTGTCGCTCGGCGTTCCTTGGGACTTAACTGTGACTGCAAGCGTCGGACTACCTTAGCTGGTAACTCATCAAACAACTTGGCTCGATCATCTGGCGACATCTTATCTACGATATCCAGTACCTCCTGATGTTTAAACTTCTCAACTAGAGACTGTTGAACACTGGAGTCAAGATTTTCATACACCTCAATGGCCTCAGATTTAGACAATAAGCGGAAGGCAATCACTTGCATTGCTTCGGGTAATCCTTCAATCGCTTCCGCAATGTCTACTGGTTGTACTGGCACCAGCACTTGCTTAGCACCCTGAAGATTACCTTGCTCCAGCAGTATCTGCAGTTGAGAACGCACCAGCTGTCGCAGTTCACTACGCGAGATTGTCTGGAGGGAAATTTGGTTTTCAGTCAATGCAAACCCTCCTCTTGAGTAGGTTCTACTTGTTTTTCAGTGCTGACTCAAGTCTAGATGCTTTTGGACTTGTTCCAAGACTAATTGCTAATTGGTAATTAGTACTTGGTAATTAGTACTTATTAAGTAGTACTTGGTAATTAGTTTTATATCAATTTATTAAAAAATGTAAAATACGAACCATTCTTACTGTTAATCAGGTTTCAGTTAACTTAACCAAAGTTAACACAGTTACTAAAACGTTTGTTTCTTAATTGGTAGCTCACACAACTATCCTTGATTGGATTCCGATATTTACCAATACCACTACTTGAGGCATCTTAGTCCAAGAGTATTTTCAGCGCAATAGTTATTTGAGAGTGATCCCATCACCTTAGATTTCCCTGTACGTGATCCAGCCCGAGGGAAATTAATTTGTTAATAAAAATAGTGATATTCTTTCCCTTCTTACCCCTCTCTCCCTCTTGCAGTGTTTCACCACTCAAATCGGATTGCTATCGATGGCCTTTTGGCCTTTTGGCCACGCTACGCGAACGGCCACGCTACGCGAACAACTGGTCTAGTCAATAGTACATTTATACTATTGACTTAGTTTAGGTTATAATGATATACACAAGCAATTATTATAAATTGCTACCATTAAAGATTATTTAAATTAGATTTGCGAGTCTAATTATGCTTGATTGTCTCAATGCGGCTCGCTACTTCATCGTAAAAGCTTACGATGATGGCATGGAAGCTGAAATGACCAACATGAAGCTTCAAAAGCTTCTGTACTATGCACAAAGTTTACATCTAGCGCTTTACGATCAGCCATTGTTTGATGAAGAAATTCAAGCATGGCGATACGGTCCTGTTTGTCCTCGTGCTTACAGGTTTTACAGTGAGTTTGAAGCTAAGCAACTACCTATCCCTAAAAAAGACTTCCTCTCAACTATCCCTGATGATAAGATAGAGCTTCTAGAAGAAACTTGGGAATATTTTGGTGGCTATCATGCCTATGGACTTAGTCATATGACCCACTGCGAGTTTCCTTGGCAAAAAGCTCGCAAAGGTTTACCATCTGACGCTAGGTCAACTGAGCCAATTCTTCGTAAGGATATGAAAGTATTAGGTGAGCAGAAGCTTGATGAAATAGAACGTCAGCACCCTGCATATGAATCGGTGATATCAGCAGTTTTAGAGGACGCTTTTACTTCTCCATCTTCAAATCTTATTTGTAAAGGAGAAGTGGGTGACTGGATCAAATCCCTTCTCGATTGAAGCGTCAGAGAAGTTCAAGCGTTCTTTAAAAAAACTTGCGAAAGTTCACGGGAATAGCTTTGTTGAGCTTGTAACCCAAATCGTAGAAAATTTAAAACAAGACCCATATCCCAGGAATTACCGCCAAGAACCTTTACCAAAAAAGATTAATTTACCGCAAGGATGGACATTTCATAAGCTTAAGTTTAAGGTGGCAAAAGGGACTTCTGGACAAATCAGATTGATGTATTTAGTTAATACAAGTAAATCAGTTATTAAACTTGTTTGGATATACACTCATGAACAGTTCACAAAACGCCCTGATGACAAAGATCTTAGGAGTGTAATCCAACAAATTCTAGAGGATTAGCTTTTGCGTTCGCGCAGCGGTTCCAAGGCCCATTCCATTTCCCTAGTTGCTCCTGCTGGGACAGATAATGGTCTCTGCCTCTGGATTGACTCAAACTCCAGCAGCTAACAACCAACTGCTAATCAATACTAAACTAGAGTAGAGAGAAAGTAGGCGCAGGTGGTTGCGGATTCGCATTTTTCTGCGAGTCTGAGGAAAGTCCGGGCTCCCGAAAGACCAAACTTGCTGGGTAACGCCCAGTGCGGGTGACCGTGAGGATAGTGCCACAGAAACATACCGCCGATGGGAAGGATAAAGGTAGAAGGCTCCAGGATGAATGTATTCTTCCTGCCTTTTTCCTGATTTTTTCACAGGTAAGGGTGCAAAGGTGTGGTAAGAGCGCACCAGCAGCATCGAGAGGTGCTGGCTCGGTAAACCCCGGTTGGGAGCAAGGTCGAGAGGAACTACGGTTGGTCTTTTACCAGTTCCGGATATGGAGAACCGCATGAGGCGTCTGGTAACAGCCGTCCTAGATAGATAACCACCCTCTTTAGTAGCTTCTTGATGGTTGCTAGGGAGAACAGAACCCGGCTTATGTCCGACTTTCTCTCAATTTAGCTATTAGTCGTTAGTCATTAGACTTCTTGCAGAAGTAGGGAACAGGGAACAGGGAACAGGGAACAGTGGACAAGAATTGATCCAAACACTATCAGAAAACTACTTTTGCAAGAGGTCTATTAGTCATTAGTACTCCCAGACTCTGGTTAGTAACAAAGGACTTTCCGACTCACGACAACAGACAGCCATGACCATCAAAGACCCCCGTCGTCAGAAACAATTAGAGAAGTTAGTTCAAAAGTTAGGACTATCTAAAACTACAGCTGTGAATTGGTCGTTGCTAGATTTAGCACTGACTCATTGTAGTATCTCAGCAGAACACAACTATGAGCAGTTGGAGTTTGTTGGTGATGCTGTTATACGTTTAGCTAGCTCAGAATGGCTATGGGAAAATTATCCCAACTCTTCCGTTGGTGAGTTTGCTGCCATTCGTTCCGTACTGGTAAGCGATCGCATTCTGTCTCAACTCGCTCGCAGCTATGGTCTAGAGCGTTATTTACTCGTTTCCAATAGTGCCGCTGGGGACAAAGTTGGCGAAACATCCCGCTTAGCTGATGCCTTTGAAGCAGTATTGGGAGCATTATATTTAAGTACCCATACCCTAGAATTAGTCCGTCCTTGGCTAGACCCTCACTTACAAAAACTGACTACTGAAATTCGTCAAGACCCCGCCCGCCAAAACTACAAAGATGCTCTTCAGGAATGGACTCAAGCTCACTACAAACTGCTTCCAAAGTATCATCTGACGGAAAACCTACAAGTGCATGGGGCAAACAACCGCTTCACTGCCCAAGTTTGGCTACAAAATCGACAATTAGGTGAAGGTACAGGAAGATCGAAAAAAGCTGCGGAACAAGCAGCAGCCAAACAGGCATTTCTGGAATTGAGAGGCGAAAAATGAAACAAACCGGAGTAGCGATATTGGGAGCAGGTCGCTGGGGGAAACACTTGATCAGGAATTTCTTGACACACCCTGATGCTTGCTTAGTGGCAGTGGTTGATCCATACCCAGAAACCTTGGCAGCAATTAAAGATAAATATAACCTAGCTCCTGAGGTACGTTTGGCAACAGATTGGGAATCGATACGGGATCTCCCGACAATTGAGGCAGTGGTAATCGCTACTCCAGCAGTTACCCATTACACCCTAATTAAGGATGCTCTACAGCAGGGGAAACACGTCTTAGCAGAAAAACCCTTAACCCTTGATGTGGCTGAGTGTCTAGAATTGTGCCACCTGGCTCAAGAAAAGCAGCTACAGCTTATGGTTGACCATACCTATCTATTTCACCCAGCGGTCAAGCGTGCTCAAGAGGTTGTGAACTCGGAATGCTTAGGAGACTTACGCTATGGATACGCCGCCCGTACTAACTTAGGACCAGTACGTCAAGATGTCGATTCTCTCTGGGATTTAGCGATTCACGACATTGCTATTTTTAACTATTGCTTAGGACAGCTACCTGTTCAAGTCCAAGCTACTGGTAGGGTGTGGCTACAGTTTCAAAAAGAGTTTCAAGTTAGCAACTTGCCGGTTAAAACAGAGTTTCAAGTTAGCCAGTTGCCGGTTGAAAGTTCTCAAGATAACCAAGGCTGTAGTCAATCACTTATTCCTCAACAACCTGCTAACCTTCAACCTGCTAACCTTCAACCTGCTAACCTTCAACCCGATAACCTTCAACCTGCTAACCTTCAACCTGCTAACCTTCAACCTGCTAACCTTCAACCTGCTAACCTTCAACCTGCTAACCTTGGCCAAAAGAGCACGCTACGCGAACAACCTTCAACCCCTCAAGGATTAGCTGACTTAGTTCAGGTCACACTTACCTATCCCACTGGCTTCCAAGCATTCATTCATCTGTGCTGGCTCAATCCAGATAAACAGCGGCGGCTTGGGATTGTAGGAACACAGGGAACCTTGATTTTTGATGAAATGCTTGCCCAAGCACCCCTAACTATTCAACATGGTTATTTTGAACAGAACGGGGAGTACTTTATCCCTGCTGGTCAACATCGTGAAGTTCTTGATCTCGAATCATTTGAACCACTTTACTCAGTATGCGATCGCTTTCTTAACAGTGTCCGCTTGTCCCAACCTTCATCAATATCATCTGGCTGGGTTGGTGCTCAATTGGTACACATTCTCAGTTGTTTAAGCCAATCCCTTCACCAAGGAGGAGTGCCAGTCACTGTTCCCCAGTTACCAAAATAATTACCTATTCATTCTACCTGTAGATAATCACGATAGGTTAATGCCCAGCTTCAATGCTGGATTATTTTCCCAGCGATCCGCTACATGGGCGTAAATACAAGTTGTTCTGGGATCAGCATGTCCCAACAAATCTTGCACTTGGCGTAACTCAGCACCAGAACGCAGAGCTAACGTACCTGCCGTATGTCTCAAGCTATGGGCTGATATAGTTCTTCCTGGTGTTTGCTTAAGGTTAGTTTGCTCTAAATAGCTATCCACAACTAGCCGAATCCCCCGCCGGGAAATCCGCTTGCCACCCGCCCTGTTTCCAACAGCTATAAATAAAGGACTCGATGGTTTGACCACTTCCCCATTTTCTGTCCTTGCTTCAAGATAAGCCATTAGCAAGTCAGCAAGATCTGGTGTTAATGGCACTATTCTAATATTACGCTTGCCTTCGACCCGAATTCCCAGATTACCCCCCTGCTTAACTACATCAGAGACATTTGCCCGATGTAACTCAATGCTACGGGGACCTTCCAATATCATGATTGCCAGCAGAAGTTTATCCCGCTTGGCCTTAAGGCTACCATCATTCACTATCGCTCCTAACAACTTTTCAACTTCAGGCTTTTCCAAATAGGTAATCCTTGCCGCCGGGTCCAGCTTTTCCCGTGGCGGTTTCACTCCAAGGGCTGGATTAATCGTAATCAGTCCTTTTTCCACAGCAGCTTGATAAAAACGCTTGACAACTGACAACTTTAGTGATACTGTGGCTGGCTTAAATTTTTTAGTGTCTACCATCCAGCGGCGGTAACGCTTAATGTCCTCTTTAGTAACTGCGGCTGGATGAAGATTTATGCGATCGCACCAGTTCACAAACTGCTGAACCTGGCGGCGGTAGGTATTAACAGTATCAGCCGCAGCATCTCCTGCTGCCACATCGATATCCAGGAAATCAGCAAAAGCCTCCAGTAGGTTTGCTGTAGTAATGGTCAGGTGGTCAGGTTGAGGGGTGATTTGGTTTGGGGTATGACTATCCACGGTGCCATTGGTGCCATTAACGTGAAGTTGTTAAGCATCTAGTACTATTATAGCCTCTTTAAGTACCGATAATCCCCCAACTCGGCGTTATACACATAGCTTCAACCCAAAACAAACAAATCTTATTTGTACTTCGTTGGCCAGAACAAGGATGCCAACAATAACACACAAACTTACACTTTTGGAACGGCTACAAAATGCCTCTGTGGTTAAAATCTTAACCTGGCCATGACGGTCGATTTTAATACCCCACGCCTCAATACACCCCTGCCTTTTAGTTAATACCTTGGGTGTACCTGAGTCAATACAATGTGGGTGCGATGCTGCTTTGCAGCCACCAAAGGCGATCGCATAGCGTCAGCGAAAGCTGAATCGCTCTTAGCGGTTTCAAAGGAGCATCGCAGTTGCAACAACCTACCCCTGGATGTCTGTTAAAAACAGTATATTAGTTAATAAACACAATCAGACAGGGTTTATTAAGAAATATTTTCAGTTTATTGACAAGAGCTACTTACTATACTAATGTAATACAACTAAACTTCCATAGTAGCGTTAGCAGGGTCGTAAGGAAACCTATGTGCCCAAGTAAATTTATTACCACGATAGTATTTTTAGAATCCTGATTCATCGATTGTAGTTTACATCGAGGAGTGCTCCAGTATTCATTTAAACTATATATTAAAAAACCAAGATGGTTAAATTACCTACAGAGTTAGCTGTTATCATATTCTGTTTTGGAGGAGCAATGCTCCTTGTATGTATAGTGGGTAAAGTTAATGTCAAAGAAATTGAATTTGGAACTAGTAATAAGTGGGGACGAGTCATACTAGGATTTTTGGGAACTTTATTTATAATTTTTTCGATTGCACCATTTCTTATTGAAAAAGAATCCACTACAATTCCTTCAGATACTGTAGACACCCCTTCAGATTTTTATGCTGTAGTAACAACTTCTAAAAACCCAAATGAATTATCTAGAAGATACGAAAAAGCCAAAGAAATATCAGCTGATAAATTTGGCATATCCAGATACGATGTCCTTATTTGCCCCCCATTAGAAGGAACTGATGAGTATGCCTTAATAATTGGTAGTAAAAGTGGGAAAGGTAAAATTAATACCCACAGGTCTGAAGCTAAGTGGAGAATAAAGCAAGCAGAAGTTGATAATTTTGGGACTGAAGGAACTGTGATACACAAAGCAACTAAGTCTTTTAAAGATGAAGGTTGTAAACTTATTCAAAAAGCATTATAAACTGAAGACTTTAATCCATGCCGGTGTGATAGGGAATTGGGCATTGGAAACAGGCAATAATTATTTGTACTTCGTTGGCCAGAGCAAGGATGCCAACAAAAGCACAGAAACTTACGCTTTTGGAACGGCTACAAAATATCCTATTGGCTTAACAAGAATTATAGGATTGGTCACATTTTTATTTTTAAAATTAAGTAATGGACAGTGAAAAGTTTTTCAGCATCGGTGAGTGTTATTTGAACTAGCCAACTGGTACTCAGTGCTTTGGCGCTTTATCTAGATTGTGCTGAGGATGTGCCTTTGAGGGAGAAGGTGGCAGTAATTGAGAAAAAGCTGGTGGCATTGGAAGCTGAGGTGCGCCGTGTCCAGACAATTTTCTGGTGCCTTCCTTGCGAAGAACAGTTGATCGAATCCCCAGGTGCAATCATCCTCGATTAGTTCTCCCTCAATTAGTTTCAAGGTTTTGATGGAGAAAGATTAAATTGTCTGAGTAGCAATAATTCCTGGGTACTCCTCAACTAGTGATATGGCGGTTTTGTAATGTCAAAATAATCCTTTAACCATTGTGGCCTTTCATCTTTTAAATCTTCAAAGTCTGACTTTTTATCGGGGGGATCTATCCTCTCATCTAAAGATGGAAAATAAGGGACGTTTTTTTCTATATCTTGTACTAGTTTGTACATAGAAAAGCCTAAATTTTTACTAAAAGCTAAAAAATCTTCTTCAGTCATTATCTGATGTTTGTTTTGAAATCTGTTTTTATCATAATAAGCCTTATATATGAAAGGATTCCACAGGAAAGTAATTACTATGAAAAATGATACAAATCTCGAACTTGCATCAGCAGAAACTAATCCAAATTTTTTCAATTTTGAAATTTTAACATATGAATTTCCACGACCTTTTTCCTTAATAGCTACTTTTTTTAAAGCACAAGCACCCCAAACTAATGCTCGTTCTATCATTGCAACCTCATCTCCTAAATAAGCATGAAGAATAGCTATCAAACAACAAACAGTTAAATCCTTGTGCTCAGCCTCATAAGAACCAAACGAAAAGATTAGTCGATAAGCACTAGTATATTCACCTAATTTTATTCGTGCTTTGTAATATAACAAATGCGCTAAAAGCAAATTATCTAAAACTACTATTAAAACAGCCGACCTATTTTCAGGTTTAATCTTATTAATATTTTCTAATTTATGTATGGCCGCATCAGTGTATATATCACCAAATGTCTTTAAGGTTTTTGTTAACTCCCCTCCTTCAACAAAAGTTTTTATTTTTAAAAAACTTTGAACAACTGTCAATAAATTAGGCTGTGGTAAAGTCATATCAGGTAAATCAAACTCAGTCATCACAGTTAAAAAACTTATGGAATGCGCATTACCAGTTCGAGGCAAAGCGGCCAAGCTACATCGCGTTCTGTGAAGTAAGCTTCTCACTCTGCATCGCCCATACCGAAAAGAAGGTTGACCGATACTTTTTTTAATACAGAACGGTCTTATGCCATTGAATTGCCCTTATAAATTTGAGATTGATTTTTGATATTCTGCAACTTGGGTTTCTAGTGCTGCCATTCTTTCTTCTAAGTCAATTACCCTTTGACTGAATGGCACATATTCAACCGCACCGAGGTATTGAGCAATAGCACTCACAATTACCTCACTTTTACTTAAGTGAGCTTTAGCTCTGTATTCCTCCAATTGTTTGTGGAGGTTTTCCGGAATTCGGAAACCTACAGTCATACTAGACATAAAGCCAAATTGTGTAACAACTTTTTAATTCAGTTTAACAGTTATCCTAAGCACTCACCAACTACTTTTTGGAAGATAGTGAGTTCTGGGGGGTGACATGCAAGCTAACGAATCCGTTGAGTCCACTAACTCTGTGCTTAATCACCTTGGGTACCAAATTTTGCCAATGTATCGACCCTAGGACTGTGACAGAAGCTTACCCGAGAACCTAAAAGGGTCAGACAAGTGTTTACGCTGGAATTACCTACGATCACAAGAACACATAGCTAAGTTGCAATTCAACCTAGCAACCTAGTACCATAAGTTTATTTACTTACCAAGAATTGCCTCTGTTATTTATTATTTTCCGATAAAAACCAAAGACAACAAAAAGACGTCCTGATGCGGAATTAGAGGCAAAAATGAAATACTGCTAACTCCCATTAAAGGAATTAATTATTTAATCAAATTGGAATTCATCAATCGTTAAAATCAAATCAGCGACTACTAAAAAGCGATTGACCGTAGGTCGCGAATCGCGAAAGCATTTCAGTGGCGGTTGTGCAGAGAAATGCCCAAGATAACAAAAAGGACAACAAGCATTCTTGATAATGCTGTGCTGTCCGTGGAAGGTTGAAGATTTAAGGTTATCCAGTTGTTCGCCTTTGGCGTTCGGTTTAGGGTAGGTTATCCGGTTGTTCTTGCCCAGGTGTCCGGTATAGAGTAGCTTATACCAAGCTGGATCCCTTCTCCAGAAAATCCAGTAGAATACGCTGATGAGCAGGACCAAGGGGTCGCACCTGACCAGCCTTGGCAGAATAAGACTCGCCCTGGCGAATCTGCTCAGGAGTCAACAACCCCATATCCCAGCCTTCCCCTAACACTAACTCTGAGAGTTCCACGGTCAGGGGTACTGCAAAAACATGACGGAACACATGGGGTTCAGGATAATGGCCAAACAAAGATGCTGAGGGTAGTGCATAGCTAATTTCCTCCAGCAATTCCCGCCTGAGAGCTTCGATTGGGGTTTCTCCGGGTTCGATGTGCCCCCCAAATAAACCCCACAAACCAGGGTAAAGAATACTAGGAATATTGTCCCGTAGCTGCATCAGGAACTGACCTTGCCGATAGAGAATAGCGATCGCTACTTGAACTTGCTTACTGCTCATCTGTTGGTCTTGGAAGTAAGGGGGACTTGGGTTGATAGACTTGCCGTTGTAGCTGCTCAAGCTCTTGAATAAATAATTCACCCAAATCTTGTCCAGCGATGGGAATGCTTTGAAATTGAGCCTTACCCTGGATCAAGACTTGATCACCGATATTGGGCAAAGTTCCCTGAGAGACTACCCAAATGGTACTAGTGGCATCCTGGAGTTCATAAGCATTCGCATCTAAAAGTGGTGCTTGATTAGTAACTTTACCCCGAAGGTAGACTGTATCGATAGTATTCTGATTTTGTGGTATATCAAGGATTTTTGTGACCTTTACACCAGGGTAGCTAATATTAAGCTGATGAATGCCATTATGGGCTAAGGGACTACAGCCAACAGTCCCGGCTCCTACAAGTAAAACCCAAAACGGTAAAAGAGTTGACCAATACTTAGTTGGCATATTGAAATCCTATGATGTTTTCAGTTGTCAGTTGCCAATGAACTCTGTTTGGAGGAGTGAAAAAGGAAGTAGGTTGAAACATAAATGTTCGTTCCCCAGCCTCAAGTAAGTCGCTCCATGCATCTACAGCATCTACAATGTTCTAACCCAAGTAGGCAGCATCTGTACACCCGTCTACACTGTTTAACCCAATTGACCAATGACCAACATACTTGATGGTAAGACCATAGCTAAAAAAATTCAGACCCAGCTGCAAGAACAGACACAGAAGCTGACCTTGAAACATGGACGACCACCTGGATTAGCAGTGTTGATGGTAGGTGACAACCCTGCTAGCGCTGCCTATGTTCGTAATAAAGAGCGTGCCTGTGCTAAAGTGGGCATTGCTTCTTTTGGTCGTCATTTTCCCAGTAACACGTCCCAAGCAGAACTCGAGCAAACCATTAACGCCCTCAATCAAGATCAGCGTGTAGATGGAATTCTGCTCCAGCTGCCCTTACCCGACCACCTAGATGCTGTTTCATTACTGCACCAAATCCATCCGGATAAAGATGTTGATGGATTACACCCTGTTAATCTAGGTCGTCTGCTCAGGGGAGAGCCTGGTTTACGTAGCTGTACACCAGCAGGCATCATGCGCCTGTTGCAAGAGTACCAGATTAATTTGTCTGGTCAAAAGACAGTAGTGGTAGGACGTAGTATTTTAGTAGGTAAACCTCTAGCACTGATGCTACTAGAAGCCAACGCTACAGTAACAATTGCTCATTCGCGCACCCAAGATCTGGGGGAGCTGACACGTCGCGCTGATATTTTGGTAGCAGCTGTGGGACGACCTCAACTGATTACCAGGGACATGGTAAAACCAGGTGCTGTGGTAATTGATGTTGGTATCAATCGCGTTAGTGATCAACAAGAAAAATCTCGTCTTGTGGGAGATGTCCACTTTGACTCTGTTCAGGAAACTGCCCGATATATTACCCCTGTTCCTGGTGGCGTCGGACCGATGACAGTGGCTATGCTACTAAATAATACAATCCTTAGTTATACAAAGAGGTATTCTTGAACAGTTTTGCTCTGGTTAAAATTGACAAGAGTCTATTGAACCTTTGTTTATGACTAAAATCATTTAAATTCACAGGAGGCTAGGTCAACAAAAGAACTAATTAAAAAAACTTAAAGCTATAAGATATAAAAATATTAAAAATCTGTGTTTTTTGTTTAAGAACATATTAAATGTGGGGATTGACAGGGATAGACTTTAGTTTAGCGCTACTGATAAATTTCACAACTCGACAATCGTAAATACCATCAGTAAAGAGTTTTGTCCATCAAACGAGAAGCACAAGAATATGACAAGGTAGTTTCAAGAAGACCCCCAGCCCCGTAAAATTGTTAGAAGAATCAGATAATCAAGGAATCAAGGCATGGTAGCGACGGAGGGGCGACCTACCCCCAAGAGGGAATCCCCAAGTTTAGACTTAGTAACTTACTTAAAAGAGCGAAAAGCTCTAATTGAGTCAGCTTTAGACCAGGCTCTGCCCCGAATGGAGCCCGACAAAATTTACGAGGCAATGCGTTATTCTCTTTTGGCTGGAGGTAAACGCTTGCGCCCGATTCTGTGCCTAGCTACCTGTGAGCTGATGGGTGGCACGGTGGAGATGGCAATGCCAACCTCCTGCGCTCTGGAAATGATCCATACCATGTCATTGATTCATGATGACCTACCAGCAATGGACAATGACGATTACCGTCGCGGTAAACTAACTAACCACAAAGTTTTTGGTGAGGACATTGCCATTCTCGCAGGTGATGGTTTATTAGCTTATGCATTTGAATATGCGGCGGCTCAAACTAAAAATGTACCAGCTCCCCAAGTTTTGCAGGTAGTTGCTTGGTTGGGTAGAGCAGTCGGGGCATCAGGATTGGTTGGGGGTCAAGTGCTTGATCTCGAATCAGAAGGTAAGTTGGATATTAAAGAAGAAACGCTCACCTTTATCCATACTCATAAAACTGGTGCTTTGTTAGAAGCCTGTGTAGTTTGTGGTGGAATATTGGCAGGGGCAACGACAGCTAACTTACAAAAGTTATCCAAATATGCCCAAAATATTGGTTTAGCATTTCAAATTGTCGATGACATCCTAGATATCACTGCTACCCAGGAGGAACTGGGTAAAACAGCAGGTAAGGATATTAAAGCACAAAAGGCAACTTATCCTAGCCTCTGGGGGCTAGAGGCATCAAAAACCAAAGCCCAGGAGCTGGTGAATGAGGCAAAAGCTCAAATGGAATCCTTTGGGGAAAAGGCTCAACCCCTGATTGCGATCGCTGACTTTATTGTGAATCGCACTCATTAAGGTACTTGGTATTGGGGTAAGGCCAACGAAAGTTAAAGGATGAAGTGTTTAATCCTAGCCTACAGGAACACCAAAAACAAACTTCATCCTTAATTATACCATAGAAGGGACGCTATCCAGGGAACATACTTCATAATTCATACTTGATCCTTCATACTTCATCGTTTCCCCAATGCTGAGTTATCGATGACCAATGACCAATTTAAAATAAATAATTATGCAGGACTTTAGCGACATCCTAAACAACCAGGTGTTGCTGGTTGCGCTCATTGCTTGTCTGGTGGCTCAACTATTTAAGTTTTTGGTTGATCTAACCAAAAATCGCAAACCTAATCTTCAGGTATTGATGACTGCTGGTGGAATGCCTAGTTCTCACTCAGCCTTCGTAACTGCCTTGGCATTTGGTGTAGGACAAACAGTAGGATGGGCTTCTCCAGAGTTTGCGATCGCTTTAGTGTTTGCCATCATAGTCATGTATGATGCTGCTGGTGTCCGGCAAGCTGCCGGTAAGCAAGCTCGAATTCTCAACCAAATTATCGATGAGTTGTTTAGCGAAGACAAAGAGTTGAAAGAAGACCGCCTTAAGGAATTATTAGGTCATACACCCTTTCAGGTGCTTGTTGGTTTGGTGTTAGGTATCGCTATTTCTTGCATAGCAGCAACGGCTTATTGATCGTGTTAATTGTTGACTACTCCCCCGCTTAAAAGACGGGGGATTCTAATAAGGATGTTTCGTGATGGGATGAATCCGCATCACTCCACACTGTTTTCTTATTAGCTGACCACAGGAATACCCTGTGGGGACGAGTCAAAACGCCCCTACCCAGTCGGTCTAGGCTAATACCTAGCGTTCTGCTTACTTTGCGTATTATATTGGCAGAACCGTTACAATCCGCATTGACATACCAATTCATTGCGGTTCGGTATAAACCGCGCTTCGTTCTTCTCCCTGACGGTTTCCAATCATTGGGTTTTTCACCATAATTAGGCAGATAGTCACCATCTAAGAACGGTTAAACTAAGTCGGGGGGTCGCCCCCAGCCGACTCGTCTTCAAAACCGTACGTGACAGTTTCCCGTCATACGGCTCCTCATGAAAGGAATCATTGTCATTGATACCTCTAGAAGGGATTATCATCAACGAACTGACTACAGGTTTTGTATAAGCAATACTATGACATTATTAACTACTAATCAAGTTCTTAAACAACTTAAGCAAGGACTGTCGTTACAGAAAGCCGAGCTGAGTCATATTGATTTACAGGGCTTGAATCTAGATAAGGCTGACTTTGCCCATGCCTACCTACGTAATGCCAATCTCTCAGGAGCGTCTTGTCAAGAGACAGACTTTAATCAAGCCAATCTCAGCTGGGCCAAGCTATCCGGGGCCACTCTGGTTTATGCCCAACTCTCAGAAGCTAAACTGACTCGTGCTGGTTTGGAGGAGGCGAATCTCCGAGGGGCTTGGGCAGCAAAAGCTAAGCTGTGTGGAGCAAGACTAGATGGGGTTGAGGCGTCCTTAGCTCAGCTGCAAAAGGCTGATTTGAGAGAAGCAACTGGCAAAGGGATAACCTTTATCAATGCCAATCTCAAGATGGCCAATTTAGGAGCTGTGAATTTCCCTGAGGCTAATTTCAGTGGGGCAAGCCTTGATCTAGCTAGCTTAGAAGCGGCTAAGTTAATGGATACTAAGTGGCTTGGTGCTGATTTGGAACGAGCCAACTTAAGCCGTGCTAGTTTAGTCAGAGCAGATTTAACCTCTGCTAATTTGATTGTTGCTAATCTCAGAGCTGCTGATTTGACCGAGGTAATTTTGCGTGGTGCTCAGTTGCTGGAGTCAAGTTTGGAAAATGCCTTATTAAAGGATGTTGATTTAACTGAAGCGTCTTTATTTTCTGCAAATTTAGAAGGCGCTCGCTTATCTAAGGTTAATCTTAAAAATTCTGATTTACAGTACGCTAATTTGGAGAATACTATTTGGAATGGTGTTGATTTCTCTAACTGTGAGGTAGCAGGTGCAGTGTTTACCGATGCTAAAGGCTTAAGTGCTCAACAGTGCCAATGGCTGAATAAAAATGGCGCGTTGAATGTTCCTTTTGGGTAACCGTTGCGAAAGCCTAACTGTTAAACAACCATGGGATCACTTAGCGTCGGCTGTGGCCTACGCTAAGCCTTACGATGAAAAGCCATAGTCTATCCTAGAGATAATTTAATAGAAACCCTAGATTTAGCGTTCCCATGCTTCGCCCGACCCTAGTTGGCACCCAAGCCCTAATTTTTTTTCTCCTAAATTTAGTTCTCCCCATTGGCATCCTCCCGGTCTTATCCTATCCCACAACTGTTAAGCCAATTCCGCAAGATTGGTCAGCGTCAGAATTAGTGGAACAAGGCAGAGCACTATACACCAAAGGTCAGTTTAGTCAAGCAGCAAGCACTTGGGAACAAGCAGCACAAGCCTATGAATCCCAAGGGGATAGACTACATCAGGCCATGATTTTGAGTTATCTGTCCTTGGCTTACCAGAAACTGCAACAGTGGTTTGATGCCGAAGATGCGATCGCATTTAGCCTCAACCTGTTAGAGACCGGATCAGATCTCCGGGATACCCCAGACTACCAGCAAATCCGCGCCCAAGCTCTCAACACCCTAGGTAGTCTAGAATTAGCCTTAGGACAACCAGACACTGCTCTAGAAGCCTGGCAATTGGCTACTGAGATTTATCAACAATTAAAAGATGACATTGGCATTACAGGTACCCTAATTAATCAAGCTCAAGCGATGGAAGCCTTAGGACTTTACCGTCGCACCTGTAAAACCTTATTACAAGCCTTAAAGCTGGACAATAATTGCGATTTGTCCAATCAAGAACGGTTTGAAACCGTGCTGCAAACCTTTCAACAAACCCCTGATCCCCAGATTAAAATCCTGGGCTTACGTAGCCTTGGGAATAGTCTCCGTCTCCTCGGTGACTTAAACCACTCTCAGCAAGTGCTTAAGGCAAGTTTGAAAGTAGCTCAACCTCCTCTGCAAAAGCGAGAAACCTTACTGAGTTTGGGGCATACAGAACGTTCTTGGTACAACCACTATAAACAATTATACACCAGAACCAACCTGATAGTTAAACAAAAAGAAGTTAAAGAACAGGTTATTGAGCAGTTTAATCATGCTATAAAATACTATCAAGAATCTCTTCAAGAGTCGAGCAAATTATCAGCTTCCACTAGCTTAGACATTGAAACAAAACTACAGCAGTTAAGTCTAATCATTGATTACCACAATTGGTTAGAGACATTTAATGTTGAAAACAATAAGGATAATCAAAGGCCAAATATCCAAGAGTTAAAATCTCAAATTAATGACCAAGTCAAGGAATTACTCAACAGCGAGATTACTGAATTACCACCTAGTCGAACAGCAATCTATGCTCAAATCAATTTTGTGGAAAGCCTGATCAGCTATGAGCTAAAATCGAATAAGGATGAAGATAATATTCAGGGGTCATCATTGAACCTTGAGCCTTACGAAATTGCCCATAGTTTAGTCAAAGCTGTCCAAGAGGCTCAAGTTTTAGACGATAAACGAGCGGAATCCTATGCCCTCGGTACCCTGGGTAAGCTATATGAACAAACTCAGCAATGGTATCAAGCTCAAGAATTTACCGAAAAAGCCCTCACCATAGCTCAAGGGATTCAATCCGATGACATTGCCTATCAATGGCAATGGCAGTTAGGACGAATTTATAAAGCTCTGGGAAAAACTGAAGAAGCAATCACCGCTTACCAAGCCACTGTCAAAACCCTAGATTCTCTCCGCCAAGATTTACTGGCTCTTAGTTCAGATGTGCAGTTTTCCTTTCGAGAAAATGTTGAGCAAGTCTATCGAGAATTAGTCGATTTACTCTTGAAAGACGAACAAAGCGCTGAACCGATCGCAAATAAACGGATTTCAGATAACCGGATTGCAGATAACCCGATTTCAGATAACAAGCTCAAGCAAGCTACCGAAGCAATTGACTCTCTGCAGCTAGCCCAAATTGAGAATTTTCTGGGGTGTAACCTTTCTGACATTGTGGAATTGGCCGAGCAAGAAATCGATCCGAGTGCAGCATTAGTCTATCCGATTATTCTCGATGACCGGTTAGCGGTGATCGTGAAATTACCAAAATCAGGAGAATTTATTCACTATACCACTGCTTTACCTAAAGCTAAACTTGAGCAAACCTTAGAAAGTCTCCGTATACAGCTAGAAAAACGTTTTATTTCTAAAAACAGTCTAGCCTTATCCCAACAGGTTTATGACTGGTTAATTCGACCGGCGGAAGGGTTGCTCGAAGCCAATCAAGTGAAAACCTTAGTATTTGTTCTTGATGGTGGCTTTCGCAATGTTCCCATGGCTACCCTTCATGATGGTGAACAGTATATAGTAGAAAAAGGCTATGCGATCGCACTCATTCCTGGTTTGAGTCTACTAGAGCCCAAACCCTTAGCTCAAGTAGAGTTAAATGCCTTAGCTTTTGGACTCTCAGAGATCCGGGAGGATTTGCCTGATCATCAAGGTTTCGCTAACCTACCCAATGTTAAAACAGAATTAGGGGAAATTAAATCCCAAATTCCGAGTCAGCAATTGCTCAATCAAGACTTTACCAGTCAGAAATGGCAAGAGTTAATCAGTTCAGTGCCATTTCCTGTGGTGCATTTAGCCACTCATGGTCAGTTTAGTTCAGTACCAGAAGAGACCTTTCTGCTGGCGTGGGATAAACGAATCAATATCAAGGATTTAAGCAATGTCATCCAGAACAGAAGTAACAATAGTTTAGAAGCAATTGAATTACTAGTGCTGAGTGCTTGTAAAACTGCCGATGGCGATAGTCGTGCTAGCTTAGGCTTGGCCGGAGTAGCGATTCAGTCAGGAGCCAGGAGTACTCTGGCTTCCCTATGGTTCATTAATGATGAATCTACCGCTAAACTGATGACATTTTTTTACGAAGAATTAGCTGCTTCTGGCGCAACGGTTACTAAAGCTGAAGCCTTGCGCCGTGCTCAAGTTAATCTTTTAAAAAGACCTGGTTATCAAGCTCCATTTTACTGGGGAGCCTATGTTTTAGTGGGAAATTGGCTGTAATCGGGAATCGGGAATCGGGAATCGGGAATTGGGAATCGGGAATCGGGAATCGGGAATCGGGAATCGGGGTCAGCTATCAGCTATCAGCTATCAGCTATCAGCTATCAGCTATCAGCTATCAGCTTTGTGGCACAGGCTTCGACCCTGTGACCTAACTCAAATTAAACGAATGCTGAGTAATGCACCACCCACGGGCTCGCTGATCGTGTTTTTCTCAATTCTTGTCCACTGTTCAAAGCTCCAAAGTTGCCTGTTGATGATAGCTTCCTCAGAACTACCACAAAGTAATCGGGAATCGGGAATCGGGAATTGGGGGAGGTGTGGGGAGATGGGGAGATGGGGAGGCTTGTCCTAACTTTAATGCGTAGTGCTATATAGGGATCGGTGTAGGAATTGTGATAATTGTTGATCCCGACTCCCGACTCCCGACTCCCTACTCCCTGCTCCCTACTCCCGACTCCCGACTCCCTGCTCCCTACTCCCTACTCCCTACTCCCTACTCCCTGTGCTGTACAACAATCAACTAGAGGTTTGAATGCGATCGCACGCAAACCCACCGAACCTAGGAAATCCTGCCAATCCCGTTCTAACCTAGAATCCTCTGGTTTCTGTTGCCGTAGTTCAGCTAAGGCTGTCATCCCATCATGCCAAATACCGTGACTGGCATAAATAGCAATACGCTCCCGTAGGGAAGTAGCAGCCTTTAGCTTACGACTTAGGGTAGAGTCTGGTGTGATGTGTTTGACTAATCCTTCCACCGTGGGATTCCCAGAGGGGTTTTGGGGATTAACTACAACAGAGAGCTGCCATCGATAGACCTGTTCAGTTTCTAGGGGTTCGGTCAACGGAACACTGACAATCCCAGGAGTTCCAGATAACGGAATAGATTCGACTAGTAGAGCCTGTTGGTTGTGATCGAGCAGTACAAACTCCGCCGTTAGTTCAGGAGTAGACTGTTCAGGAACATAAAACCAAAAGGTAGGAGACTCAGCTAAGGTCAGTGCTAAGAAAGAGTTGGAATCATTGTTGGCATCATTACTACAGTTTCCCGTTGTCTCGACAATCTCGCTACTACCAGGGACTATAGCAATCAGCTGATCCGAACACAGACCACGGTCTGCTCCTGATGTCCGTTTCGGTGGTCTGCCCACATCCTCAAAGCTTTCATTTTGTGTCGCATTTGGTGTAGTGACGTCTGGTGGGAGGAAATATAAACCTCCTCCAGCTGTTGTGATCTGATCAGTTCTGCCATCACCCTCAAAGTCTACATCTGGTTGAGCTGATGGGGTATCGGATTCGGATAAACTATCCCTAACAGAGTTGCTGTTTAGAGCAACAGACTGCGAACGCGCTCGTAGAGGGTAAATGGTGAAATTAACTAGTACCCAGGCAAGGGCCAAGATCAAGGAAGGTTTGTACAACGCTAGCTTGAGTTTATACATACTGAGAGGTTTGACAAACGTTAATTTTTTTAAAGTATTCCATAATCTTTATCAGTCCTTGCCAAGGGATTTTACGCAAGCCTTTACATTTCTTATCAATTTTGGTCTGGGTGTTTTTTCGTTGACGCTTTCAGGTTGGTAGCTATGATAAAAATGAGGTAATTAACCTTGATGGCTGATTTATTTGCCAAAAACAATCTTACATGTCAATCCGGACTAATTGCTCTAGTTGAAGTAAAATTCACTAAATCTTAAACAAATAACGTTTTTATCAAAAAGACTTGGATCAGAAATCTAGTGCGGTTTTTATTCTAATGAGGTACACAAGATTTTTACCCTCTTAGCTCTTAGCTCTTAGCTCTTAGCTCTTAGCTCTTAGCTCTTACGTATTATGACTTCACTGCTCCCTGCTCCCTCAAAACATGTACCTCACCTAATTGAAAACCGCTATAGCCTTTACATTTGAGATGTAAACATAATCGCGATTAGTAAAGGCTAGATGCCAACAGCAATAAGCAAGAGCTAATCAAGTATCTAGGGATTTTTGGTAATATAAAAAACTGTCATCCTTGTTTACATTTGATTTAAAAATGCTATAAACTACGATGGCTCCACTGGTTGCCACTAACGCCAAGGCTGATGGTATAAAGGGTATCCATCCCCCTTTGAGTAAGAGACCATAACAGACTCCAGATAAGAGGCTGATACCAACAAAAACAGCAACTCCCAAGTAGGATGGGGAATGTAAACGCCAAACTAATAGGCCTCCCACCACAGACCAACTACCAATCCAAAGCACTTCCCCCCACTGTGGCAACCACCAGAGCAAGGGTCGCTTATCCAAAACAGCACTAATAATCTGACTACTCATCTGGGCTTGAACCATAACCCCAGGTATTTTGTCAGACCATGGCCCTTTAGTATAGGGAGTCCGGTGTAAATCCTTTGAATCTTGACCCACCCCAATCAAGACAATATTATCCTTGACTAAATCCGGCAGTTGGGAGTCCAGTTTACCCTTGAGTAAGTCTTGAAGATGAACGTATTTGGGATTCTTGGCACGATAATTAAGGAGTATCTGATATCCCATTGCATGTTTTGGCTTTAACTGATACCCACCAGCATTGTGTGCGAATTTCCGAAACACCACATCACCGATTTCTACATCCCCTGCTGAATTTCTCTTCATCGGCGGGATTCCCTTTTGGGCTAGGTAATTCAGAGCGACTTGTAAACTCAGAGAGTAAGTAGTATTACAAGTATCCCAAGAGTTAATCCCTAAGCTCATCCCTAGAAGTTGGCGGCGGATAATATCATCTGGGTCACGAGGCAAATCACTAAAGCCAATCTGTTGTGATGCCATACCGGGTGGTGAAGCGATACCAGGCTGATCATTACTTTCCATTTGGCACACCGCAATGAAACGGGGATTTTGTTTCAATTGAGTAGCTAAGTTGGGTTCAAACTCGAAATCATGATAAATATCTAAGCCAATCACTCGCGGTTGATAACGGTTGAGTTTCCGCAACAGTTGTGCCAGGGCCGTATCGGATAATGACCCTTTCCTAGACCAACCCATCTTGTCCTGATACTGAATATCTGGTTCATCCACCGCAATTACTAAAACCCGCTCATCCCGCTTTTCAGGTGGTTGCAGAGCCATGAGATGGTCGAAAGCATGTAATTCTGATCCTTGTAACAGCCCAAGCGATCGCATTGTGATCACTGTGATAGTGACAATCAAACTTACCAGTAAAACCCTTGAGAGTTTGGGTTTATCCTTGAGATAGGATCCCTGAGTCAAGTCGTCCCAAGTTGTTGGTTCCAGAGCAGGATTCTGGAATATCACTGGTAACCAACTGGCACAGGGATAGTTATCTTCTACCTCCTCCTGCAATCTTTTCCGGGTTTCCCACACTGAATCCGATATGGATTTTTTCTTTGTGGCAAATGCGTTGAGAAAATACCTCAAAAACTTCTGAGCTACCTCATCTGGCACCCGTTCCCGCATTACCAGGGTTGTCGAGATTGGTAAACTAACCAATTCTGCTGCTAATCCTAACCCATCACAGGAATTAAAAATAGCCAACTTTAAACCATTCTTAATCCCATTGATTAGACCATACTTTAACTCCTCAATGGTAATGCTTTCATCCTGATTGATGTAAAACCGTCCTTGGCAATTATTATTATGGGTAAAACTATGACCAGCAAAAAACAATATATCCCACTTTCTATCCCATAATTCCTGGCTTAATTTTTTTTTGGGGGGACTGATTAAGGGGACAATTTCTGCATTCGGTAATTCCTCCTGGAGTAATGCTAAATCATGCTGGATATTAATCCCGGTGTCATCTCCTAGAATTGCCAATATTCTTACTCTATTTCTATATTGGTCGATTGGTTTTGAGGATACTGGAAATTCTGAAGGACTGAAATTAACCTCAATATCACAATCGGACAAGACATCCCAGAGATGCCAAGGCAGTTGCCAAAGTTTGATATTATTAGTTTGAATAATAAACCGAATCTTGCCATGGTTCGATAAAGCTTTTAACACTTGATCCCGGAAGCGTTGAAACTTTCTATCGGTTGAATTTAGCCAATTATTGATCGCCTCTTGTAAATCCTGAGCTGAGTTGATAACTGAATAGTTGGTTATTTGTTCTGGGGGAGCTATCAGTTTCCGATGCACTTTGATTCTCCCTTGAGCACGATAGCTTAAGAGCCAACTGTCACACAATTGGTTAATCTGAGGTGCTGGTGGTAACCAACCATCAATTTCTCTAGCCATTAAATTATTTTCATTGGGATCAATCCCAATTTTTAGGATAACTAGAAACCCCTGTTTAAAGTCACCATCGACTATTTTTAATGTTACTAAACTCGTCGTCATTTTTCATTCAGTATTATTTAATTTATTTTTAGTATTTTTTAATTTTATTATGAAAAACGGGGAATTTATAATTATATATTATGCCTTCTGGCTTCTGGCTTCTGCTTTCTGGCTTCTGGCTTCTACATTCTGACATACAACCTTTAACCCAAGATAGGTTACAGGAAAAACTCTTTGGAAAAGCTGGCATCTCCCAGTACCAGTTTTACTATAAACCTATCCCCCCTTTCGCCATTAAACTCTAGTTGGATCCAATTATCAGCACTTCTCGACTGAGCCGACAAGAAAATTTCTCCCTGCTGATCAAGTACTAGCAATTCGAGATTAGGTTTTAGATATTTACTCTTAGTAGGATACACCCGTAAGTGAACATTAATTCCCCCATCTGCTTCAGGTATGAAAGTAACCATAAATGCTACTTTGCTCCCATTCAGTTGCATTTCTAAATCAATTATCTTAACTCGCCTAATCCCAGCTTGGGGATGATTTGGGTCAAGTTTTCCCAAACTGACAGCGGCTTGGCGACGTAAGTCATGATCGTCAGTAGTATTGATCATCTCAGCAAGCAATGCGATCGCCTCTAAGTTACTATGACCAATTTCACCCAATAATTCTATAGCGGGTAAGTTAGTTTGTTTACTGCTATTGGTTTTTAATAGTTTAATAATTGCGGTCACAGCTTCAGGGATATTTTCGGTAAAGGGGGAAGATGCTGAAGAATTACCGTTCAAACTATCTTTCAAACGAGTCGGTTGAGACCGGTAAGCTAAGGTTAGATTAGGGTTACCATTACCTGATCGAATTTCCTCAACAGTTTGCCAACCAGCCTCCAGGAAATTATCCAGCCATGAGAGTAAGTTTATAGATGGCTTACGAGAGTAAACTAGGGAACGTTGTTTATATAATTCCTTGCGCCATTTAGAATTTGATACCAGTGCCTGCCACTTAGCAAAAGGAATATCTAGCCTCGGAGAATAAGGAGTTTCCTGGCTCAATTGCTTGATTAACGTTGTTGCTTCATCAGAGGATAATCTTGGCATTGGCTTTACTAGCAGTTTGGGACTAGGAGCAAGTTCTTCCGTTACCCACATCACATTCAAATCTTCAATTAAATCTACCGCATCCACAGCGTAGGTTTCATCGATGATGTCATAGTTACCATGATCACGTAACTGTTGATAAGTTGTGTATCCCAACACCTGTAACCAGCATTCTTCTAAATTCAGTTGCATCGCCACATAATAATGACTAGCCCACTCAGGAATATCAACCCACTCTCGCGGTACTCGCAACGCTGTAAAATTGATTTCTTCACTAGGAATTAATACCAGTCGCATCTGGTTTAGCTCAACAGCTGTACCATTCACTACGTCCCAGAAACTTGGTAAATCCCCCAACTCTGGCCATACTAATGGTTTGTTTAGTGGTGTATCTAGTGGTTTGTTTAGTGCTTTGTCTAGTGCTGTTTCTAGTAAATTTGGTTCTGTTAAATTTGGTTTGGTTAAATTTGGTTCTGTGTCCAGATAACTTAAAAACGTATTCAGACAGAGACAATTCAGATACGCTCGCCAATAAGCAGCTTGGTTAGAATAACCTTGAGCTTGGGTTTGTTGCCATGCTTGTTCTCGTTCTTCTGGGGAGAATTCTATCAATACTTGGTCTGGGTGTAGGCAAGCTAAATCCTCTAAACGTAATTTCATTGACTCATCTCCTGTTTGGTTAATCGTTAATTGGTATTTGGTATATTTGGTGTTTTAACCTTTCACGTTTCAGATTTCACTTTGCCTACATGGCTTTTGCCTGTTTCCTGATTGGGATTGCTCTAGTAGTGCCTGATTTTGCTGGAGCCACCGCTCAATAAATTTAGCGATCGCTGGCTTAGCTGATTTGAATTTAATCAGTTTTATAGCAAAATTTTTCTCAATCACTACCTCAAATTTTGGTTGAATTAATTCCCTTAAAATCTGGTTGCTGCTAATTAGTTGTTTTTTTTCTATATTACTAAGCTTTGTCGTGATTATTTGATCGACAATTTCATCATAAATTTTATCAATAATTTTAGCAAATAATTCTTGACTATCAGCACTTAAGTAAGATTTGAGATAGTTATTAATATAGTTAGTTTGAGTGGTTTGATTAAGGCGCTGTTTGATGTCTTGGGAGGTTAGAGTTGTGCTCATAGCATCCTGAAAATAAAAGGTTACGACTGCCTTCAAAATCCGTTTAAAATAACGTTGAAACTGGCGAGCCACTTGATATTGCTTTTTCAACCCGAAAAGCTCGATAAAATCTTGTTGATTGATGCCTAGACCAAGCCAAAGTCTTAGGGATTTCTGAGCTAGCTGATCTAAAGCCGTAAATTCTTTTAAGACAATAGTCCTGACTTGATTCAACTCATCCTTTTCTTCCTCTTGGATTACCACCTCTAAAGGATTAGATGCTATATCAGTAATTTCCCCATACTCATCTAAAGATACTGAATTCCTCTGTTGAGACATCCGCACCGCTTGGATGCAAATGGCTAGCATTTCTTCAATGTGCTGTTCGCGTAGGGTGGGCGTAGCCCATGTGCTGATTGCTGTTCGCGTAGGGTGGGCGTAGCCCATATGCTGATTGCTGATTGCTGAGTAACGTACTACTTGTCTTAACCAATCTGAATCTCTTCTTTTAGGGTTATTCCTCTCAAAATCAGCACTTTTTAACTCAGAATTAAGCATTTTAGTTAACCGATTTAACTGCTGGTTGTAACGAATAGCAATTTGGTGAAGCTGTTGCTGACTTAGGAATTTAATTGGGTAATTATGGCGAGGATTACCCTTGCTGCTGGGAGGATACATCTCGTTAAAGTAGTCTTTAAAGGATTGCCAAGCCAGACGATAATATTTTAAATATTGATTAGTGATTCCATAGTTATTAAGTGCTTGCTCAAGTTCGGTTTTATCCAAATATCGCAACAAGCCATAATCCGAAAATTTGATAGATTTTAACCTGAGTTCCTTGGCGACTTGATTTCTAATAATTCGCTTGAGGGCATTGAAAGCATAGGCATTGATAGAAGACTTAGCATAAAAATTAAATCCTCTGAGGAGTTTAGCTGGCTGGCTGGCTGCTTCACTAGCAATGATGAAACATTCTTCTACAGGATAATGTAACGCAAGATTATAAGATTTGCTTAACTGATGAGCGATCGCTTGAGCTGCAGACCAACAAACAAACTGTAGGTAATTGAATAAGAGCTGATCAGATAACCTTAACAATAACAGATAAGCTCTAATCACCACTATCGGAGGATTAGTCATGGATAAAATCCGGTAAATACCAGATGCTTGTCTCAACTGATATAAGAAGCAACGAGCCCACTCGGCTTCGCTCCTGTCTGGCTCAGACTCGACTAGATGTGCCATGAAACCCTCTAATCTAGAATTAGACTCAAAAACCGGATCGATCCCCCTATTACCTTGGCGGTCTTTTAAATAAATAGATGTCGAAAACGGTTTGATACCTGAGTTGTTATCTGAGTTGTTAGTAGGCATTGATTATTTCCCGTAGCTTGTAGTAGCACTTTAGCCTAACTCCTAACTTGAATCCATTCATAGCTCAAACAACTAAGTAGAAGGAAACCTCATTAGTTACTTAGTACCCAAGCTTAGGGGTTATGCAGCTTCTCTATAAAATAACTAGATAATAGTTCACCAGAGAAAATTATGCTCAAGGGTAACTTAACCCATTATCCCTACCCATCAAGACGAAGAGTGGTCATGGGTAATAGATTTGCTGTAGCCACCAGCCAATCCCTAGCCACCTTAGCTGGTATGGAAATGTTTTGGGCTGGAGGCAATGCCGTAGATGCTGCTATAGCCACAGCGATCGCGTTGACAGTGGTTGAGCCTACCTGTAATGGTATCGGTTCTGATGCCTTCGCTTTAGTATGGGATGGGTCACTCCATGGTATCAATGGCTCTGGCAAAAGCCCTCAACACCTGACCCTTGAGCATTTTGCTGGCATGAGTCAGATTCCTGCTATCGGCTGGTTATCGGTAACAGTGCCAGGAGCGGTATCAGCATGGCGTAGTTTGTGGCAACGGTGGGGAAAGCTACCCTTTGAGCAATTGTTTGCCCCAGCGATTAGATACGCCGAAGCCGGATTTCCGGTCTCCCCAGTCACAGCAAGAGCTTGGAAACAAGCGGAAGCTCTGTACCTCCCCCTGATTGGACCAGAGTTTGAACCATTTAAACAGGTATTTTTCCCTAACCAGCGCGCACCAGTAGCTGGGGAGGTATGGGGGAGTAACGATCATGCTAAGACCTTGAAAGCGAACGCAAACAGTGGTGGTGAGAGCTTTTATCAAGGGGAAATTGCTGATGCGATCGCAAACTTTGCGGCTAATACTGGTGGCGTGCTCACCAAAGCTGACCTAGCTACTCACCAAGCTGAGTGGGTAAACCCGATTTCAACTAACTATCGTGACCTGACCGTATGGGAGATTCCCCCCAACACCCAAGGGATGGCGGCGTTAATGGCATTGAATATAATCGAAGGTTTTGACTTAAGCCACTATCCCCGTGAATCAGCGCAAAGCTACCATCTACAAATCGAAGCCATGAAGCTAGCCTTTGCTGATGTTCATCGCCATATCACTGACCCTCGGTTTATGGAACTCCCAATCGAAACGCTATTAGACCATGGGTATGCCAGGGAACGCCGGAAGTTAATTGGGGAAAACGCGATCGCGTTAGCAAAACCCGGTTTACCCAAAGGTGGCACAGTTTATCTAGCAGCAGCAGATGGGGAATTAATGGTATCCTTTATCCAATCCAACTTTCAAGGCTTTGGGAGTGGGATTGTTATTCCTGGCACTGGGATTGCCTTGCAAAACCGAGCCTTGGGGTTTACCCTAGAATCCGGTCATCCTAATCAAGTCGCACCAGGTAAGCGGTCATATCATACCATTATTCCCGGTTTTCTGACTCAAAATGGTCAACCTCTAGGGCCCTTTGGAGTTATGGGAGGTCCCATGCAGCCTCAGGGACATGTACAGGTAGTGGTTAATCTGGCAGATTACGGCATGAATCCTCAAGCTGCTCTAGATGCTCCCAGATGGCGGTTTGTAGATGGGTCACAAGTCCTGTTGGAACAGAGTGTATCCCGTCATATTGCTCTGGAGCTAGCTGATATGGGTCATGATATTCAGGTTATGGCTGATAGCATAAACTTTGGGAAAGGTCAAGTTATCTTGCATCAGTCAGGGGTTTTGGTAGCGGCATCTGAACCCCGTGGTGATGGATTAGCATTAGCAGGGTGAAGGGGTGATAAAAATCCAACTAATGTTTAGTAAAAGATTAATCCCGCTGTTGGCTCTATCTAGCACTACGGTTATCTTAACTATGGCTATAGGGATAGTCTCTCCCCTAACCATAGGACGCTCACATTATCAACAACAATTGCTAGCCCAGTCGTGGCAAGAGGCTCAGCTGACTCAACTCATTTCAGGTCATTGGTCAGATGTTAATTCTCTCGCCATTACTCCAGATAGCCAAACTCTAATTAGTAGCAGTAAAGACAAAACCATCAAGTTCTGGAATCTCAGGGATGGTAGGCTACAGAGGACGATCAAAGGGTTTACCAGAACCCCCAGTGCTCTAGTAATCAGTGCAGATGGTAAACGTCTCGCTGCCGCAACAGAAAGACAGATTAATATCTGGAACCTAGAAACTGGAGCACCACCTCGTACCTTAAAAGGACATAGGGGTATAGTCAGATCAATAGCAATTAATCCTGATGGCAAAATCCTAGTAAGTGGCTCTCCTGACAAGACCGTTATGGTGTGGGATGTCCTCACTGGCAAAAGTTTAGGCACCATTACCGATCATTCCGACTGGGTTACGGCTGTTGCCATTAGTCCCGATGGAAAACATTTGGTTAGTGCCAGTGGCGGGTCAGATCGTTCTATCAAGATTTGGGATTTGTCCACCCTAGAATTGCGGCAAACCATCTCAAAACAACCTGGTCAAATTTCTGATATTGCCATTAGTGAAGATAGCAAGATACTAGTTGCTAGTGTTGATAAAACCGTCAAGTTGTGGGATATCAACAGTGGCGAAGAATTAGCTACCCTCGAAAGTCACTCCGCACCAATTATTACCATTGCGATTAGTTCCGATGGCAAAACTATCGCTAGTGCTGGTAGTGATCAAACTATCAAGCTATGGGATGTAGACAGTAGACAATTGCTGCGCACTCTATCTGGACATGATGGCTGGGTTTGGTCAGTTGACATTAGCCCCGATGGAAACACTCTAGTTAGTGGTGGGGAGGATGGTACTATCAGGATTTGGTCGTTAGTCCTGAATCCCATTAGTTTTGAACAGGAAATCAAGAATCGGGAATCGGGAATCGGGAATCGGGAATCGGGAATCGGGAATCGGGAATCGGGAATCGGGAATCGGGAATCGGGGGAAGTCTTACTTGTAGGGTGGGCAAAAACAGTTTGGTTCAAATGAGTATTAATGAAATGATTGCTTTGCCCACCTGACTTGAATTGATATTTTTTTTACTTGATTATATTATTAGGCCACGAATTCCTTTATTGTCCATGAGGGATATAGTTTTTCGCGATTCCCTTAGCACACTGGTTTTTAATCCCTGCTAACCTGACAAAGGTTTAAAATTGGCTCAATTTTTGATAAGCTAGAGCCATGGGGAAAAATTTGTGAATAATAGACCACCTTCTCAGGAAAAGACACCTTTATTAGACGCTCTGCGGGCATCAGCCCACAAGCCCCATGCGGCCTTTTATACACCAGGACACAAACAAGGCAAGGGAATACCAGAGCCATTAGCGGATTTGCTGGGAAAATCAGTATTTAGGGCTGATTTGCCAGAATTACCGGAGTTAGATAATCTTTTTGCTCCAGAAGGGGTAATCCAAGAAGCCCAAGACCTAGCAGCAGCAGCCTTTGGTGCTAGAAAAACTTGGTTCCTAGTCAACGGTTCCACCTGTGGGGTGATGGCTGCTATAGTAGCCACCTGTTATACCGGGGACAAAATCCTATTACCGCGCAATATCCACCAATCCGCGATCGCAGGATTAGTCTTGTGTGGTGCTATCCCGATCTTTATTAACCCCGAGTACGACCCATCAACTGACTTGGTTTATAGCATAACCCCAACTGCAGTTAACCAAGCCCTGACTGAACATCCGGACACCAAAGCAGTGATGATGGTCTATCCCACCTATCAAGGAATCTGTGGTGACATAAAAGCGATCGCAAAAATAGTTCACCAACATAATATTCCCCTACTGGTGGATGAAGCCCATGGACCTCACTTTGCCTTCCATCCCGATTTACCCCTGGATGCCCTATCAGCCGGAGCCGATTTAACCGTACAATCAACTCATAAAGTACTCGGTGCCATGACTCAAGCATCGATGTTGCACATTCAGGGCAATCGAATTGATGCTCAGCGGTTGAGTAAAGCATTACAGCTAGTTCAATCCACCAGTCCCAGTTATTTACTACTCGCTTCCCTAGATGCCGCACGACAACAAATGGCACTCCATGGAGAACGACTGATGAGTCGTACCTTGCAGCTAGCCCAGGATGCCAGAAGTAAAATCAGCCTTCTTCCAGGATTATCAGTTTTAGAACCGATAAAACCCCTAAAATTCCAAGCCCTAGACCCAACTCGCTTAACCGTAAGAGTGACCGAATTAGGATTAAGTGGATTTGAAGCCGATGAAGTTCTTCATCAACAGCTCGGTGTCACAGCGGAGTTACCAACACTTCAACACTTAACCTTTATCATTAGCCTAGGCAATACCCAAAGGGATATTCAGCAACTTGTACAAGCTTTCACCAAACTTGCCCAAAATCATGACAATTCCTCCACCGAGCAACCTGTCTTCTGTAACTGGCAACCAGCAATCTGCAACCTGCAACCCTTACTTTCCCCCCGTGAAGCCTTCTTTGCTGCCACCGAAACCCTACCGGTAACCGAAACCATAAACCGGATCAGTGCCGAATTAATCTGTCCCTATCCACCAGGAATACCAGCCCTAATGCCAGGAGAACAAATCAAATCAAATACTATTGAATACCTCCAAAAAATTCTCAGCTTAGGTGGTTCAATTACCGGTTGTAGCGACCCCAGCCTCCAAACCCTAAACGTCATCATTGACTAATTAGGTGAGGTACCTCGTCCTGGCTTAATGGGAATAGGGAGTAGGGAGTAGCGCTGCAAAGCGGTATTGGGGGTTTCCCTTAATAGGAATAAAATTGAATGTACCTCATAAGTATGATCAAGGCTATAATATTTGTAAATATTTATGGTTATTTCGTACAAAGGGATGCTAATTTGTAATAATATTGAGCTCCTATTTAGGATAAAAAATAAATTATAAAACTATCAAAAATCGACACAGTAATCGTTTTAGTCGATTACTGTGTCGATTAAACTTAAAAAAATAGCCTAACAGGTAACGAATCGCTGTATTTATAATACTCTTTATGTGTTCTATACCTCAAGTGGTTAGTTTAATAAATCAAAATAACTAAAGGAAAAAAAATACCCCGAAACCTAAATACCACAAATGTCATCCCCAATTTGGCCATACATTACTCCTGGAATCCCAGATCACCTCTTTGAACGCCTACCCGGTATTCCCTTAAGTAAGCGAGAAGTCAGACTGCTGATCATTTCTGCCCTACGACTAGGAAGCCAAGACCGGTTGTGGGATATCGGTGCTGGAACCGGTACCATTCCTGTAGAAATTGGACTACTGTGTCCCAAAAGTGAGATTATTGCCGTTGAACGGGATGAAGAAGTAGCCAACCTGATTCGACACAATTGCGATCGCTTTAATGTCACCAACGTAGAAGTCATCGAAGGTAACGCCCCAGAATGTCTCAAAGATCTACCATTGAAACCCCACCGAGTTTGCCTTGAAGGAGGACGACCAATCAAAACTCTACTCAAAGAAGTCTGGCCCTACCTACAATCTCCAGGGAGGATAGTCGCAACCACCAACAATCTAGAAGGACTCTATGCCATCTCAGAAGGCTTAGCGGAGTTACAGGCTCGCAATATCGAAGTCGTTCAGTCAGCCGTCAATCGCCTAGAGACAAGGGGGAATTATCAAACATTTGCAGCAGTTAACCCCATTTTTATTCTTAGTGGAGAGAAGTTAGAGTAAGGAATAGACCCATTCAGGGAACAAAATTAACAATAATAATATAAATAATCTGTTCTTGTGTCAGAACAGGAGTGTCAAAAAAAAACGTCATATGCCCTGGTTACGGATTTTTAGTGGAATAGTTGCGATCGCCCTGGCGATGGGGATGATCTTACTTGGGGGATGGTATTTTACCATCGGCTTCTGTGTCATTGTCTATTTAGGTCAGTTAGAACTTTTTCAACTAGTAAAAGCGAAAGGCATGGTGCCAGCAACCAAAAGCACCATGTTTGTGTCTCAGCTACTACTAATTACAGCTACCATTTCACCAACCCTGGCTGATGCGGTGTTTCCCATTGCTGGAACATTTATTTGCTTTTACTTACTCTTCCAACCCAAGATAGCAACCATTGCGGATATTGGGGCTTCCATATTGGGTTTACTCTATGGTGGTTATCTGCCCGGCTATTGGGTCCGTCTGCGAGTAGGTTTGACTGAAACGTCCTCCCTAGCTAGAGATGCTACAGTCGCCGCTACCAACCTACCCGGGAGTGGATACTGGTCTAATTTTTCGATAAATCTGAGTCACCTACCTGCTGGGTTAAGTACAACTCTCCTAGCATTTAGCTGTATTTGGGCAGCAGATATCGGAGCTTACACCTTCGGAAAATTTTTTGGTCGCACTCGCCTTTCTATGATCAGTCCTAAAAAAACTGTGGAAGGCGCTATATTTGGCCTTGTCAGTAGTATTGCTGTAGGAATCGCAGGAGCTTGGTATCTGAATTGGCCGTGCTGGCAGTTGAGTGGCATGATGCTCGGAGTAATCATTGGTGTAGCTAGCCTCTTAGGAGACTTAACGGAGTCCTTAATGAAACGGGATGCTGGTGTCAAGGATTCCGGGCAATTAATTCCTGGTCATGGTGGCATTTTAGATCGAACAGACAGCTATGTGTTCACTGCCCCTTTGGTGTATTATTTTGTCACTCTGTTACTACCACTGTTACCGACCTCCCTGTAGTCTGGTTTCAAGGTCAGAATTGGTTCGGTTGATTGATGGCAATACGCAATACATTGATGGCAATACCAAGTTGCGCTACCTTGACTTCGATTGTTAGTTGAGTAGACTAAAAATTTATAGCGGTTTCCAGCTCAGTAGAATACATATTAGCTTCTGGGAAATTCCCACTGCAATCACCAGCTGTATTCGAGAATAAAAACCTGAAAACCGCTATAAAAGTGCATTCTGGATTGGGTAGACGGTAGAAAACACACATGAGCAGATGGGAGTAAATGGTGCTACATATCAATGCAACTTGGGATAACTATCATGTCCGGATTATAATTAATGTAGGCAAAGACAGAACCAGCAAACGGTTTTTTTGGTTCAAACCCAGCTTGGTGCTAATCACTAATTACGAATTACGCTAATCACTAATTACGATACTAATTAATTAAGATGATTAGTGAGATGATTAGTGAGATGATTAGTTACTAGTGTGATTGTTGAGTTCGAACAGAGCCGAATGAGCTACTTCTAGGCTTAGGCGGACTTGTTCTATAGAAGACAAAGAGTGCCACTGTTCAGATTTAACTGAACCACTGACATTCATGGAGTCTGAGCTACTGCGCATGGCGTAAGCCCACGGACGAGCTAACACCAATAGATCGTCTTCTGTCCAGTTTTGTAACAATGGCTTGACACAAAGCACAAGTTGCTCTGCTAAGGACAAGTTCTTGTGAACAACCTCTTGAGCTCTCGAAGCGATCGCTTCGAGCCATTCTGGAGGCATGCAAGAAGCACATCCGTTAGCTAAAGCTGCCTTCAACGAGTCAATGGTGGATTCGATGCTCGATTCGATGGTTGATTCGATGGTTGATTCGAGCGGTAATTCCCAACACTGATTTAGTCGCTGAAAAAAGGCAAGAGATTCCTGAGCAATTTCCTGGTGATCTTGGATTTCGTCCAGGTAAAAACCTGCTTCTAGCTTAGCAAAATAAGCTTCTGCTTCTGGATGAGTTGGATCCCAAGGATAAAACTCCTCTTCTGGCTGTAATAGTAATTCTAGTAGTTCTTCTTGGATTTGAACCGAAGTATCCTCAAAATATGATTGTTGATGTTCTTGATATTGAATAGCTTGGCTGTTCATAATGCCCCTCCTGTTTGGGTTAGTAGATGAAACCTGACATAAAATAGCTACATCAATTTTTGAGGAAGTTCCGCAACAGCTGAAAAAATAATCTGGACTTCTCAGCGCGTGTTTAATTCCCATGGCAACACCACTTTCGTTCCTCAACTTATGTGTGATCTATGTGAGCTATTGAGAGAAGCTCTTAGGTAGACAGCCACTAGTTGCAATTTGACTCTAAGCAGTGTTTAGCGTGAAACTTCCATTGTTAACAGCATAGTTAACAGCATAAGCTGCACTTTATCCTCGGCACGAGGATAGTCCGACTCAAGATTCTGGGGAGTCAATAATAAACTCGAAGATCTGACCACGAGGACCACCAAACTTAAGCTGAATACCCGACCTTAGCTGAACTTCCTGATGATGAACGGTTTTCCAACCATTATCGATTAATATTCTCGTCCCATTACGAGAAAAATCCCTCAAGAAGTAAGTTGGATCCGAGCCTTGGTCAGTGAAAGCATCACGGCAGATAATTTCAGCATGTTGCTTACTAACACAAACTTCGGGAATCACCAAATCGTTGTAAGATTGTAGGCGTCCCACTCGCATCACTCCACCTCGAATCGGCCAGACCTGATCGGTTTTTCCAATCGAACGCAAAGATGCCGTTGGGGCAGGACTTTCAACCCAGCTTGAGGTGATGGTGGGCAGTTCTGTAATTCCTTCTCCCACCGGTTGGATTAATTCCCCTTCAAACTGAGGATGCATATAAAGGATAGGCAAGGTCCAGGCTGGTTGGTTAAACTTGTAAAGGGTCAACAGGTGCTGTCTGGCCACAGCTACAGCATGGTCAATGGGCATCCGCTCTGCCAAGGCTTGGGCGAATGCTTTAATAAAACTCACGGCTTCTTGGTCAGCAATGGAGTCCCGCATCCCCAAAACTGCTGGAACACCTTGGTGAATGAGCACCTCAGCTAAACTACTACGGGGAATGGTTTGGGAATTCACTTGGTCAGGTTTGGCACTCCAACAGGCATTGAATACAGCTAAGGTAACCTGGGTGCGCACCAGAACCTGAGCCAATTCCGTACCACTAATTTTCGCATCCGAGCGTAAAAATAGCAAACCTCCGTCTGGTGCGCTTTCACCATGACCGGCATAGAATAGGATGTTATAGGCACCGGTTTCCAGTGCTTTAATCAGTTCAGCTGGTGTCGGTTGTATTAGTTTTGAGACGTTGCAGGTAACTGGTGGAACGGATTGGTTCCTAGAAGTTTGAGCGGCTCTACCAGCTTGAAGGGCATTTACCAAGGTAGCCGCTTCTTTTTCGAGATCCAAATTGGTAGTCGAACCATTAAATTTTTGAACCTTCTCTCCTAGAACTAACAAAATATTGAGAGCCTGGTGGGAGCGCAGGGGTTCGAGGGCGTCTACATCACTAGTTGTGCGGCTAAACAGGATTTGCTGAGAAAGGGAAATTGCCTGTTTACCCGCCATGGGTTGTAGAATTTCCCAGGGGAGGGGAATGAAATCTGGAGCGCGGACTTCCAAGCGCAGGCGAAGGGGTTTATTTTGTCCCAAGGCAATGCCTTGACTTCGTTCGAGGGCATTGCGAATTGAGCCTTGAAACAGCCACTGCCACAGGTCAATGCCCAAACCTTGCATCAAACGACCACTGTAGCTAATCTCCGGACCTGTAGCACCGTTTTGATTCTCTGAGGGCAAAGTTGTGGGATACTGGTTGTGATGACCACTAATCGGCACATGGTTTGAAAATGGGGAAAACATTTCCTGCCAAGCCAGCCATGACTGAGTCATGTATTCAGACCAAGTAGAATCATGATGAACCATACCCCCTGGGTAAGGAGCTTTCAGCACCCAGATAGCCAGGTTTTCTCTGCCAGCGGCAGATAGACGAGCGATCGCTAAACTGAGGCAAGGATTTTCGATACCAGACATTAAAGGTTCATCATTATAGGGAATATACCGATGTTTTGATCACTCTATCGAGTCTTAGGTGGTATTGGCGCTATCAATAATGAGGAATTGGTCATTAGTAGGACATCATTAGTTTCCAGTTCTTAGTTGAGGAGTTGAGTGGTTAGTCAGAATCAATGGTGATCTAAAAATTAAAAGCGATAAGCTAATAACTAATTTCTCAAGACTTAGGGAGATTCAGGAGGTTTAGGGGTACTAGACGGAGGCGTCTTTGTCTGACATTGAGTGGCGTGTTTTGGGGTTGGTGTCAAATTACGATCCATCATAGGTAAAATCTCCTTTTCTCTTATCCACCCTTCCTGTCCCTGTGACACCAAGGTAGCAGAGGGTTTAGTCTGCTTAGAGTTTAATGGTACTGAGGATGAGCCAACTTTGGGGGAGCTAGGCATTTGATCCGATGGAATATCCGATGGAATATCAGTTTTGTTGGTTCCGGGTGAGCAAACTCTTAATTTAATCCACCAAGTCTCTTCCTGAGGATACCTTTTTCTGGCAATAACCTGCAAAACGCTACCAGCAGGAACTCTGCCAAGGATTGATTGCTGTTCAGGATTAACCAAAAGTTGTACAGTTTGACCCACTGTTCTAATAATATCTTGGTTTTTAATTAAGGCAGCTGGCTTAGGAGGGGTCCCGGAGTCAGGGGTTTGTGGTGGGAGAGGTTTAGTTTCTGGACTCTGTGTAGGGGTTTTAGAACCGGTTATTTCTTGCTCTTTACCGAGACTCAAAACCCCACTCAGGAAGCGATTTATCTGTCCACTCGCCTTTGGACTCAACACTGGACTCAACAGATAAACGACTACCCCCCCTAACACCAAAAGCACGAATATGCCCAACAACAGTCTCCCAGTCTTCTCAGGAGAGGTTGAAGCTGAATAAGTAGGATTTTGGTCACCAGAGGCATCCCCATCTTCCATGAGGTTAAGTGTGAGCAACGCTGTTTTTTGTTCATCAGTAGAAGCGGGTTGCTGATCACTCTTAACGAACATTACAGTATTGTTGGTCTCGAGAGTGGGAAGGGATTCTAGCTGTGGCGGTGATAGTTGGATGGGCAAGGAAGGCTGGCTTGGTGTGACTTGACAGTAAATCAACGCCACCGTAACATTGTCGTGTCCGTTTTTGGTATTAGCAAGCTCAATGATGCGTTCTGCTGCTTTCTTCAAATCAATTTGACCGTCGAGAATGGGCAGGATTTCTGTTTGCCAGTACTGCTCGACTCGGTCATTGTCACTAAGACCATCAGAACACAGCAGAAACACACAATCTTCATCCAACACCAAGCGCTGTACAGTCGGGTGCAGTGTGGTTGATGAACCCATGCCTAAAGCCTGCACTAGGGCACCAGATGTTGGTTGTTGTAGAGCATGTCGGTAAAGGGTATATCCAAGCCGCACCTCTCGAGACGCTAAATCATCATCTAGAGTAACTTGGTGACAACCATGGCGACTCACCCAATAGATTCTGCTATCCCCGACATGGGTAATGTATATTTCATGGGCATGGGTTCTAGCCATGACCAAGGTTGTTCCCATACGCTGCCGATCAAATCGGTTCTCATGATCATTGCGTTGGCTAATGGAGTCATTGGCAGCACAGACAGCTTTTTCCAATTCCAGGGTTAGAGTGGTTGGGTTCCACACCTTCAGTTTAGCTGGAAGTTGTTTGAGCTGTTGTCGGAGAGTGTCAATCGCCAGTTGGGAGGCAATTTCACCACCTGCTTGTCCACCAATGCCATCGCAAACCATTGCCAAAGCTTCCTTACCTCTTGAAGAGCTAATTAGCTTACCACTAGGAGGGTAGCAAGCGTCTTCATTGTGGCTACGACCCGGACCGGTATCGGTACGAGTGAGAGTCTTATAGGTTCTCGATTGCCATGACCGGCATTCAAACAACCCTTTCGCCAGTAATGCTAACAGCTGCTCTGATGTCTGTATCTGTCCTTTTGTAAGCTGGGAACAGAGTTGTTGGCAAAACTCACTAATAACAGGGGAAGCCCCCTCAAGCAGTTGTGACCAGAGCTGACCCAGCTGTTTTAAGGTTGGTGCTGGCGTTTGATCAGGCTGCAATTCCAACAACCTTAGCAAGGCTCCTTCCACCCGCACCAGGTTTGATTTCAGTAAGCTAGACGCTACCCCTTCTCGGCTCAACGGTTGCCACAGTGAAGCCCATTGCTGCAGCCAGTTGAGTTGGCGTACTGGTGAGGCATCTTTCCAGACGCTAGTGAGTTCTGGTGACAGTTGTCCAAGAGTATTAATGTTCCCTGTTGCCTGAATTGGTACTCCTTCGAGTAACCAAATCTCTTTATTATACCTTGGCTGAGGTGTTAGCAGACCATACACTTGAGGCAGGTGTAATCCATAGGAAACCAGTCTCAAGTATGGGGTTATGGTTTGAGGAATCTCTAGTGGGGTCTCTGGCGGTACCGCTGGTTGAGTATCTAAAAGAACACGAGAATGAATCAGGAGGTAGCGCTTAGCAATAACTTCTCCCGGTTGAGCGGCTTTTATGCCTGACCCAATAGCCCACAAGTATCGTCTGAGCAGCGGCGTGCGACATTTTTGGCAGAACTTGTTGGTCTGGGGATTGGGAGCCTGACATTGATGGTTTGGGCAGTGGAGCGTTGCCGCCGGATTGTCCATGAAACTCTTTGCTGCTAAAGATAGCCTGATGGAACCGGGTTAACATTAGCACAGCTTTCTTTGAAGGAATTATGTGCCCACAAAGGAAGTGCCAAAATCAGCCCATTGATTAAAGATTGTAGCGCTTGACTTACGGGCTGGTTAATGATTTACTTCTATCATGAATGAGTTGCGCTGAAACATTCGTTCGCAGCAATGGTTACCCTAGGGTCTATGGGGAAGGTCAGGATTACGTTTTATGTATTAATTTTATGTATTAATCATTGCGCAATATTGATGCCGTCCCCTCACTCATCACACTACTCTTGATTAACTCAGGCCAGATCAGCAAAAAGTACGTCCACCAAAGCATAATTGGCATAGCAGCGAGTAGCGTGATCCAGAGGGTTTTGAAAACTACCCAGATACTTAAGATGATGCCCCCTCCGGTCAATAGGATTGACCAGGGTTGGCACCACCAAGGCTTATAACTCCAAGGATTGAATTTTTTTTCTGTAGACAAGATTAGTCTTTTAAGCTACCACGACTTACTTCTTTGCACTAAGCAAGGGATTGATTAAAAGCATGAGAACCTCAAGTAAACCAGCTACAGTGTGGCGGGGGATGAAGGCAGACAGGCGCTTGAGTTATTCGCTCCCGTCGTGACTTGGTTTGAAAGTAGCTTGTCAGCCCATCTCCTACTGCCTAATTCTCAGGTTCTACTTGGGGCAATCCCATACTGTAATTAATCACTCGGCTTTCCGTATTGTAGCTAATTTGTCCATTTTGCAAAAGCGATCGCACAAGGTGTTCTAGGTCAGAACCGATACGACGGAGGTTGTATTCGGTCAAATCAAATCCGCTGTAGGATTCAACCAACTCATCGAACTTCCGGTAAACCTGCTGTAGAGCGTCTTCATTCCAATTGAATTCGTTATCGGGGTCAATGTCTAAGGTTAAGACATTATCGCTCCCGACTAGTTCGTTATTTTTTACCTCTGCTGTATAGATTCGGACGTGACGAGTGGTGGACTTTAACAGCATCTAGAAACCTCCTGCTCACAGCCTTTATTTTTTCATCTTTTCAGGCACTAGTCAATGCTGACCATTTGAATTACCCACAAACCAATCAAAGATTTGGGGTTGAGGGCTTCGAGTTTGAGCCGCTGTTGCCTCTAGTCCTGTACTTGTACAGAACTAGAGCACATACCCCAGATATAGATTCGACGCATTCAAGGTATCGTAGGAGCAAACCAACTATTTAGCTAGTCAAATCCCAATTACTGACCTCTTGACCTATACGCTATATGTAGTGTTTGTGATTTCGCCAGTAAGGAGATAATGGTCTGACAAGCACGTGCATGAGATTTGACAGACATTACCAAAAAGTTACTTACTCTCATAGTAGGTTTCCCTACAACCTTAGACAGCAGTGCCCTTGACCTGTTCCCGCCGTGCGGGCCATTGGCGCTACTGGATGTGATCGATATATATCATTTATCAATTTGGTGAGGTACAAATTACTGGGGAGTCGGGAGCGGTGCGACCCGTGGCGAATTTAATTCGACGACTATAAGCGCAAGCCCTGGGAGTCGTCGGGAGCGGTGCGACCCGTGGCGAATTAAATTCGACGACTGTAAGCGCAAGCCCTGGGAGTCGGTTTAATAAGAGTTTATGGATTATGGTTTTCCGGGACTGGGGGAATAAAAAAAACTGTGTACCTCATGATTCTGATAATTAATAGAGCAACCTGGGTTTTAGCGGCGGTCTCCACGGGGGAAGAAAAATGAACAATACATGCACTAGACATCTGCATAAAATCGGTTTTGACCCAGGCATTACAAGGGTTTGAGGTTAATTTTTGGAGATGTCTACTAATAGCATATCCTGATACTCTAAAGGGAAAAACTATATTAAGTAAAGTCAAACACACTAATCCAATGTCATAGCTTAAAAAAATGTCTGGTACCATGGAAGATATTGCTAGACAAGCCCACCAGGGTAGCGTGGTGGCAATTATTCAAACACTCAATGAACGATTAGCCGATTTTGGGGTGAGAACTAGAGCCATTCTGGCTGATGGTGTATTGCAAGTTTTGTGTGAAGCAGCAAAACCAGAACAGCTGGAACAATCGATTCTAGTCAGTCAAATCCAGGAAATTCTGGAAGAAATTTCACCGCGTAACATTCGTCGTGTCAGGATCAACAGCCGCATCGTGCGAGAGGAACAATTACTCTGGTTAGAAGAAATTAGCCGTGACCCAGACAATCAGCTGTTGTGGTACGAAGACATAACCCTTACTAGGCCAAATTTCTTCAAGCAACTGGCTCAAACCCTCAACAATCGCCAAAACCTACCAAGCCAGCAACTGGCTCTAACACCAGGATTTTCTCGTCAAATCGGCCAAAAAAAACTACCGATTCAGCAACTGGTCTTACCGCCAGCTTCTTACGGTCAACTACGTAAAAAAGGTCGATTGCGGCAGGGTGTTGTGATTGGGTTAGGTTTGGGTTTACTCCTGATCCTAGTAGGTTGGTTACTGAATGATTGGTTTGGGAGGGAAATCAAATCCCATTACCCAACTCAAGCCGACCATTCGGCAACAGACCCAGCCAATTCTTATTCATCGGGATCTTCTAGTCAACCACCGGATCCCTTTACTGAAGCAATGCGCCTAGCTCAAGAAGCAGCCGCAGCAGGTCAAAGTGTCGAAACCTCAGCTCAATGGTTAGATGTGGCAGCTAAGTGGGAACGGGCATCAAATCTAATGGAGACGGTAAAACCTGATGACCAACGCTACCAAATAGCTCGTTATCGGGTTATACTTTATCGAAAAAACAGTGAGGAAGCTCAAAAACAAGCTAGAAAGAAGCGCTCCTAGTGGTGTTGAATCCAAGTTTTCAATCAGTTTTGTTAAAAAAACGCTATAAAAAGGTGCTCAAGGTGTTTAAGGTGTTCAAAGTTAATCGATTTCAATCCCAGAGGTGCGACCCTAGGCCGCGAGGGATTGCTCGCGGCCTAGGAAAGCGCACCTTGGAGAGATATCTGGAGTTTCTCAATTCTCTCCTGGGTTTCCAGGTACTAGTAGTTTACCCAACTCAGAGGCGCGACCCTAGGCCGGGGAACCCGGCCTAGGAGGCGCGCGCCTTTTGGGATTTTTACGCTCTGTGCCTTAGCTCGAAACTCCAACAAGCCCTCACCCAGTCTACCGATCAGAATTAATTGGGTCAACGAATCTCGAGCAGTAACCATTTTGAGATCGCGGTGCGACCCGTGGCGAATTTAATTCGACGACTATAAGCGCACCGGGAGCGAGTTTAACTCAACTGTGACGATTACATGATTTAGTTGTGCCACCGACCCACAGCTTCTCCTCTAACCAGAGTTCGGAATTGAACGGGTGTGTCGGTCGGTTGTCGTAAAAAACTCCAATCTCTTGATCAAAAGCACTCTGATGCCGGGAACACTAATCCTAGCGAGATTACTGTTTTAACAGTTGTTCTTGTTTTAACAGTTGCTCTAGTCAAGACCAGTATTCACAAGTTGTGCAACAAGCATAATGGATGCAGAAAGCGCGATTTTTGCCCCAAGAGTAAATTCCATCAACTCCCGTCTCTCAGGTACATTTGAACCAACCTTTAGCCAGGAGCATCAAGGTTCACTCATGGCTTACCCGACAGAGTTAGCTCAGATCGGGCAACAAATTGCTAAGACGATACTAAATACCTCAGAAACGCAAACTCTGTTGGCGATGCTCGCCCAGGCTATAGGAGAGAGTTTTCAGGTGGATAGCTGTTTAATTGGGGCGCTGGCTAACCCTAGCACTACGCCCCAACTAGCCTGGTGGCGTGCTGATCAACACCTTGACCCAGAACACCGATACTACAAAAATCCAGTGCAACTGCTGGAACTCTTAACCACAGAGGATGACTTAGGCAGTGACTCAGTACTGGCAATTTCAGATTGGCAAAAATCCGATGCTTGGTCTAACTTAGATTTGGGTGAAGAAGTGCTATCTGCCAGGGCAATACTGAAGACCTCCACAAAGTTTCAGTCTGTAGTCAACGGGGTAATTGTTTTAGGAAAAGCCCAGCCTTACCAATGGACAAAGACAGAGCAAGAACAGTTAATTTTTGTATCCCAATGGGTATCAGTAGCAATTTCTCAAGTTCAGCTAACCCACCAAGTGAAGGCGGCTACTCGAGACCAAACTCTGCTCAACCAATTGAGTCAAGTGATGCATAGCTCTCTCAATCTCCTGGAGATTTTCCAGATAGCTACCACGGCTGTTGCTGAAGCACTTCAGGTGTCACGGGCATTACTGCTACTGTTAGATGAAACGAATCCTCTGTGTTGCAGTCTACCAGCAAAGCATTCACCAAAACATGATCTGACAGTGGTTTGTGAATGGTTAAAGGAAACCTCTACTACTGATCTATTTTCAACAGGGGACGCACTGTTAAATAAATCCTTCCCAGTTTCTGAGTGTTCTTGGTACCAACAGGCTCTTAAGCAAGCCCCTGAACCGATAGTCATTACCGATAGACCAGATCACCCGATTGGTAAAGCTAACCACCAGAGCATCTCACTCCTAGATCAGAACCTAAAGCCAGGGTTACTAATCTGTCCTCTGGTTGGGGCAGATAATCATGGTTTGCTATCCGTTAAGGTTTTGGGGTTCTTGGTCTTGCAAAATACTCAACCTCGCCCTTGGCTAGAGAATGAAATTAACTTGGTCAAGTGGGTCAGTACACAAGTTAGTAGCACTATTATCCAAAATCAGACTCTCCAGCAAGTACAATCCCTTGTTGAAGAACGCACGGCTCAGTTACAACATAGTCTGAAAGTTCAGGCAGAGTTATACGAAAGAACTCGCCAGCAAATGGGTCAGCTAAAAGAATTAAATCGCCTCAAAGACGAATTTCTCAGTAGCATGAATCATGAGTTGCGGACACCTTTGACTGCAATGAGTCTAGCGATTCGGATGTTGCGTCAACCCAAACTTGATCTTGAGCGTCGTGCCAAATATCTAGAAATCCTTGAGCAACAGTGTAATCAAGAAATTGAGCTAATTAACGACCTGTTGAGTCTACAGCAGCTGGAATCTGACCAGTCCCAACTGCACTTGCAAAGAATTGACCTGATGCCGATGATTAAGCACTTGGCTAAATCCTTTGAGTACAAATGGGCGGAGAAAGGCTTAACCTTAACAATCAATAGTTCACTACCATCGCTGTTTATCAACACCGACGCTGAAAGCCTTAACCGTATCTTGCTGGAACTTTTAACCAATGCTGGTAAGTATTCTCACCCAAATACTACAGTGGTGATTGAGGTAACTGAGCAAATCCAGCAATCGGTGAAGCAAATTGTAATGAGTTTGAGCAATATTGGTCAAGGGATCTCTCCAGAAGACCTCAAACATATTTTTGATAAATTCCATCGCGGTCAGGGGATGACCCAAAGGGCAGTTCAGGGTACTGGTTTGGGTCTAGCGCTAGTAAAATGCTTAGTGCAGCATCTCAATGGGACAGTAGATGTCTCCACTGGCCCGTCTGACACTCCTCGCACGTCTCGGGTATCTTTCACAATTACTCTGCCCCAGGTTCAATCTTTTATTTGACACTCCCCGGCCTGTTCGCGTAGCGTCGGCTTTGCCGAAAGGCACGAGGATTCCTAGATCAACGAGCCGCCGTAAACCGCCGAGTTCCAATCTTTGACGCCGCCAAAAACAGGACAATACTCAACCAAAAATCCGTGAAAACACCAAATTCCCAGTTAATTCACGACAGACCTAGAGGGCAGTTCTCCTTAGGCGTTCGAGTACTTGCTGGAAGTGCCTTAAAAGTCCGTTTGCCTTCCTTTTCCTCAGGTTCCGGTGTGCCCCACCGTACCTTGTTTAATCTCAAAAGTGATTCTTCTAGGTTCACACGCCAACGGTTAATTGACGGTTGGGTTTTTAAAGAGGACTTTCCCTACCCTCTAGGCATTACTTCTTTGTGGTCGTTCGCGCAGCGTCGGCTACGCCGAATCAGTTACGGGTCTCTCTCCCGGCTGAGCCAACGGTTTTTCAGCCTGTACCTATCTTAATTATACATCGGCTTTGACGATTATTCCAGAAAAGTCGTCCTAGAAGGACGAGGCTTTAAACCCAAGATTTTTGGTAAAACTTAGTCATTAGTAAGTAAGAAGGCAAAACTAATGACTAATGACTAATAGCTTGGAAGACTAACTGGGAAGAATAGGTATTAAAGCGGATATGATCTGATTGATACTCCCGGATTGGATAGGAGTAACTATGAATAGCTGAGTATGCTCACAACTGATGCGCCCAAGCCACCACGTTGGCAACAACCTAACTATTCCCCCCTGGCTCGCCAGATCGATATTTTTACTGCGGCAGCGCAGTTTATGGTTTATTTATGGTGGGACAAGGTATCGGCTAATAATTCCCCCAAGCAAAGAAATCGTCGAGCCCAGTGGTTAGTTAGAAAGCTCTTAGACTTAGGTCCAACATTCATCAAGATTGGGCAGGCACTATCCACACGCCCTGATTTACTTAGCTTAGAATATGTGAATGCCTTGGCGCAATTACAAGATCGGATCCCAGAATTTAGTGTAACCGATGCTATAAGTCTAATTGAATCAGAACTTGGTCACGACATTCATAGTTTGTATCGGGATTTTGAGCATTTTCCTCTAGCCGCTGCCAGTTTGGGACAAGTTCATAAAGCCCGATTGCACACTGGGGAAGATGTAGTCGTTAAGGTTCAGCGTCCTGGCTTAGAAAAGCTATTTAACTTAGATTTTGAGATTATCCATCGATTGATTCGTTTTGTCAATCGATTTGTTCCGGGAACCAAAAAATATGATTTGGATTCCATAATCCATGAGTTTTTTAACCTGCTCTATCAAGAAATTGACTACATCCATGAAGGGAAGAATGCTGAGAGTTTTCGTCACAATTTCAGCAATTCTCCTCGCATTAGTGTCCCGAAAGTCTACTGGCGATATACAACTAAAAAAGTTTTGACTATCGAGTATATGCCGGGGATTAAAATTGATGACCGTCAGACCCTGGAATCCCTCGGCATAAATCCTCAAGAAATTATTCAGCTGGGAATTTGTTGCTACCTCAAGCAGTTATTACAAGATGGCTTTTTTCAGTCTGACCCCCATCCTGGAAATATGGCAGTCTCTCCGGAGGGCAGTCTGATTTTTTATGACTTTGGCACAATGCTGGAGGTCAAGTCCATGACTAAAGACCAAATGCTCCAGACTTTTTTTGCTGTACTCCGTAAGGACACTGATCAGGTCGTTAATAGTTTAACTTACATGGGGTTAATTGAACCCATGTCAGATCTTAAGCCAGTCAAGCGATTAGTTGCTTTTCTACTGGAAAAATTTACCGAAAAGCCCATAGAATTACAAGCTTTTGAGGAAATCAGTAGCGAACTTTACTTAATGTTTGAGCAGCAACCTTTTCGCCTACCAGCACAACTGACGTTTATTTTAAAGTCACTAACAACTCTTGATGGGATCGCTCGTGGCCTAGATCCCCAGTATAATTTGTTAGCTGCTACTGAGCCTTTTGTTAAAAGCCTGGCTGTTTTCCAAGGGCGGGGGAATATAGTGGGGCAACTAGCCAAACAAGCTAGGGATTTTCTGAAATATAACTTACATAAGCCTAGCGCTACCGAACTACTAATTCGACGCCTAGAAGAGCGGCTCGAGCTGGGAGAGTTACAATTACACGTGCGTTCTGTAGAAAGCGATCGCACTCTCAAGCAGATCACCCTTGCTCTAAAAAGCCTAATTTATGCTTGTTTAACTGGATTTACCCTGGTAGCTGGTACTATTTTCCTCTCAGGTCCTCATAGTGGATGGGCGATAGCCGCCTTTGCCTTTTCCGGATTCTGGTTTTTGATTTTGCTGCGTTCTCTGATTAACTTAGCCATTAGAGAAAGACTGGATAGGTTAGCCCAAAGGTAGGCAATCTGATTGCAAATCGCCTACCTTTAACTCTTGTATGTAAGCATTCAGCCGTCAGCCGTCAGCCGTCAGCCGTCAGCCGTCAGCCGTCAGTGGTCAGCGGTCAGCCGTCAGCCGTCAGCAGACTTAACTCAGATTAAACCAATGCTTACCTCTTTTATTAAAAAGCTGATAGCTGATAGCTGATAGCTGAGTGCTTACTCTTGTATTTTTCGCTTCTTTAGATACCCCCAAGGGAATTCGAATCCCTGTCGCCTCCGTGAAAGGGAGGTGTCCTAGGCCTCTAGACGATGGGGGCTTATTGATTTCACTTTTATAAGTGTAGCGGATATTTTGGTTTGTGTCAAGTGTTTGATCAGGAAAATTTTTTCCACTCCCGTTACTTGATACTATTTCGTAACTGTTCTAGGCGCTGCTGAGCCTTGGCATCCAAGGAATTGACTAAAAAACGACCACTAGAGGATTTCTGTGGTCGGTATTTGCGGCGGGTTCGACGAGCTGTGAATTCAACATCGCTGAGCAACTGCTGGGAAGACATGCATTGAGCACCATACCCCACAACCGTCAATTGCTCTGCCCGATCTGAGGTAGCGACGATCAGACGTTTAGTGGGTTTAACAAGATTGGTTCTATAGGAGGCGCAAAATTTTTCGATGTAAGTGTCTGCTGTCTCCCCGAAATCGGTGTAGTAAACCGATAAGTGATTAGTTATCACCTCACGACTGTTAGGGGTATTGAGTGAGTGAGCATCAAAGACAATCTCAGTGTCATAGCCGACAAAGGCACTGTAATTGGCTAGGGTCTCAATTAACTCTTGGCGAGAACTCATGAGACCATCACGATCACGGGTATTTTTCAGGAAAGACCAAGAGCCAATGACGTTATAGCCATCAACTAGTAAAATAGCCAGCGGTGAAGAACAGGACATTTTTCATGGTATTATACTGTTTACCGTCCGTATGGACTAAATATTAGCGCTAATTTTAACATTTCTTTATTTTAGTATAAATTGCACTTGAGCAAAAGGCAAAAGGATTGAGCAAAAATGACACTCAACATTTAACTATTAACATATAAAATCTTATAGTCACAACTTTAAGTATTATAATTAACGCTTAGCAGTTAACAGTTAGCCGATTACAAACCCTACGACTTTCTGGAAACTTCCCGAGAATCAGTGATTATGACTTACCAGTCTTTGCTTCAGGCGTTCCGGTTGACCTTGGTCAATGACTCGACCCTGGTCTAACAAAAATGCTCCATCACAATAATCCAGCTCATCCAAACGGTGGGTAACCCAAATAGCTGTCAATCCTCGACTTTTGACTAAATTTCGCACTTGTGACACTAAATCCATTTGGGTATCTGGATCGAGTAGGGCAGTGGGTTCATCTAACAATAAAATCTGGCACTGTCTTGCGATCGCACCAGCGATCGCAATTCGCTGCTTCTGACCACCGCTGAGGGCATAGATCGGGCGTCGCTCTAGCTCTAGTAAATTCACCGCAGCTAGAGCTTCTTTTACCCGGGCTTGAACTTGAGCTAGGTCGAGCTTTTCGGCTACCAGTCCAAAGGCTACATCGGCACCTACGGTAGGCATGACTAGCTGATGATCAGGATTCTGGAAAACAAAACCTGGTGAACCGGCTAGGTAAATGTCACCGGATTGGGGGGACAATAAACCAGCCAGTAATCTAAGTAAGGTTGATTTACCACTGCCATTGGTTCCCAAGAGCATCCAAAATTCCCCCTTAGGGACTTCCAGGGAGCAAGATTGCAAAACTGTCCCCCCTTTAGGCCAGTTGAAGCCAACCTCTGTTACTTGAATTGCTGGTTGATTCATTAATATATCTTGCTCCATGAATTTATTCAGCCATGGCAAAGAAGCCGGGAGTACGTCCTGAGCCTGTGGCTCCAGATTTTTGAGAAATAATTGCTGCACTAATCTGATCGCTGAGAACGCCAATTTTCTTCTCTGGCTGGTGATCGCAGCTGAGTTCTAACAACTGAGGATGCCCAGAGCGCATGGCTGTCAAAATTTCCTGGTAGGTCGCTTGCGCCTCTTCTTCTGACTTACGTTGCACAGACAGTGGCATGGGTGTATTCCTTAGAATCAAGTCAATGGTGAACATGGAGTATCAAGCTGTAGCGCGTTCTATTAATGTACTTCTTCTTATCTTAGACCCCAGCCCAAACCGGCGTAAGAGCGGTATCTTGGGTACAGTTATTACCTAATTTTTTTTTAGGGGGTAGCAAAATTAAGAATTATGACATATTATGATAGTTATATTAGACGAAGTTTACTTTTCTTTACTTAGACTGCCTTTAATAAAGAAAGTAAATCGCCTTACCGTACTTATATATATCTGGAGATCCTTGCTATGACAGTAGCAGTAGGACGCGCCCCCAGCACCAGAGGATGGTTTGACATCCTCGATGACTGGCTCAAGCGCGATCGCTTTGTATTCGTCGGCTGGTCCGGCATTCTATTGTTCCCCTGTGCCTACATGGCTTTGGGCGGCTGGTTGACTGGTACCACCTTTGTGACTTCTTGGTACACCCATGGTTTAGCATCTTCCTACCTAGAAGGCTGCAACTTCCTGACCGTAGCAGTATCATCTCCTCCCAACAGTCTGGGACACTCCCTGCTGCTATTGTGGGGACCAGAAGCTCAAGGAGACTTGACCCGCTGGTTCCAACTAGGAGGGTTGTGGAGCTTTGTGGCATTCCACGGAGCGTTTGGTCTAATTGGGTTCATGCTGCGGCAATTTGAAATTGCGCGTCTAGTAGGCATCAGACCCTACAACGCGATCGCATTCAGTGCGCCGATTGCAGTATTTGTCAGCGTGTTCCTGATGTACCCGTTGGGACAGTCGAGCTGGTTCTTTGCTCCCAGCTTCGGAGTAGCGGGTATCTTCCGTTTCATCCTGTTCCTGCAAGGCTTCCACAACTGGACACTGAATCCCTTCCATATGATGGGCGTAGCCGGGGTACTAGGTGGTGCTCTGCTGTGTGCCATTCATGGGGCAACGGTGGAAAATACCCTGTTCCAGGATGGGGACAAAGCAAACACCTTCCGGGCGTTCAACCCGACCCAAGCGGAAGAGACCTACTCAATGGTCACCGCTAACCGCTTCTGGTCTCAAATCTTCGGGATTGCCTTCTCCAACAAGCGCTGGTTACACTTCTTCATGTTGTTTGTGCCAGTAACTGGCTTGTGGATGAGTGCAGTGGGAATTGTAGGTTTAGCATTAAACCTGCGAGCCTATGACTTCGTGTCCCAGGAAATCCGGGCAGCAGAAGACCCAGAGTTTGAGACGTTCTACACTAAAAACATTTTGCTGAACGAGGGTCTGCGGGCTTGGATGGCTCCGGCAGACCAACCTCACCAAAACTTTGAGTTCCCTGAGGAAGTACTGCCTCGCGGTAACGCTCTGTAACACTCCAAGGCGGAACCAG